>NZ_AP028127.1:0-27500 GCF_037076425.1 Turicibacter faecis
AGTCGCCAAAAGGGCGATGGAAAAGAAAACAAAAAAAGTTAAAAAGTGTTTGACAGAAATGGTTGAACATGATAAACTAGAAAAGTCGCCAAGAGAGGCAGACAAGAAATCTTACAAAAAAGATAAAAAACATTTGACAGAAAAAGTCGAATGTGGTAAGATAAAGAAGTCGCCAAAAGGCGAGAGAAGTTCTTTGAAAACTAAACAGAACGTCAAGAATCATGAGCGAAAGAAATTTCGCAAGCTAAGGAAACAAACAATTATGGAGAGTTTGATCCTGGCTCAGGATGAACGCTGGCGGCGTGCCTAATACATGCAAGTCGAGCGAACCACTTCGGTGGGAAGCGGCGAACGGGTGAGTAACACGTAGGTGATCTGCCCATCAGACGGGGACAACGATTGGAAACGATCGCTAATACCGGATAGGACGAAAGTTTAAAGATGCTCCTGGCATCACTGATGGATGAGCCTGCGGCGCATTAGCTAGTTGGTGGGGTAAAGGCTTACCAAGGCGACGATGCGTAGCCGACCTGAGAGGGTGAACGGCCACACTGGGACTGAGACACGGCCAGACTCCTACGGGAGGCAGCAGTAGGGAATCTTCGGCAATGGGCGAAAGCCTGACCGAGCAACGCCGCGTGAATGAAGAAGGCCTTCGGGTTGTAAAATTCTGTTATAAGGGAAGAAAGGTGATAGGAGGAAATGACTATCAATTGACGGTACCTTATGAGAAAGCCACGGCTAACTACGTGCCAGCAGCCGCGGTAATACGTAGGTGGCAAGCGTTATCCGGAATTATTGGGCGTAAAGAGCGCGCAGGTGGTTAATTAAGTCTGATGTGAAAGCCCACGGCTTAACCGTGGAGGGTCATTGGAAACTGGTTGACTTGAGTGCAGAAGAGGGAAGTGGAATTCCATGTGTAGCGGTGAAATGCGTAGAGATATGGAGGAACACCAGTGGCGAAGGCGGCTTCCTGGTCTGCAACTGACACTGAGGCGCGAAAGCGTGGGGAGCAAACAGGATTAGATACCCTGGTAGTCCACGCCGTAAACGATGAGTGCTAAGTGTTGGGGGTCGAACCTCAGTGCTGAAGTTAACGCATTAAGCACTCCGCCTGGGGAGTACGGTCGCAAGACTGAAACTCAAAGGAATTGACGGGGACCCGCACAAGCGGTGGAGCATGTGGTTTAATTCGAAGCAACGCGAAGAACCTTACCAGGTCTTGACATACCATTGACGCCTCTAGAGATAGAGGGTTTCCTTCGGGGACAATGGATACAGGTGGTGCATGGTTGTCGTCAGCTCGTGTCGTGAGATGTTGGGTTAAGTCCCGCAACGAGCGCAACCCCTGTCGTTAGTTGCCAGCAGTAAGATGGGGACTCTAACGAGACTGCCAGTGACAAACTGGAGGAAGGTGGGGATGACGTCAAATCATCATGCCCCTTATGACCTGGGCTACACACGTGCTACAATGGTTGGTACAAAGAGAAGCGAAGCGGTGACGTGGAGCAAACCTCATAAAGCCAATCTCAGTTCGGATTGTAGGCTGCAACTCGCCTACATGAAGTTGGAATCGCTAGTAATCGCGAATCAGAATGTCGCGGTGAATACGTTCCCGGGTCTTGTACACACCGCCCGTCACACCACGAGAGTTTACAACACCCGAAGTCAGTGGCCTAACCGCAAGGAGGGAGCTGCCTAAGGTGGGGTAGATGATTGGGGTGAAGTCGTAACAAGGTATCCCTACCGGAAGGTGGGGATGGATCACCTCCTTTCTATGGAGAAAGAGACGTTCTGTTTAGTTTTGGGAGAATTTCGATTTTCCTAGAATTGATCTTTGAAAACTAGATATCTTCTGAAGAAGAAAAGTTAAGTAATAAAGGGCGCACGGAGGATGCCTAGGCACTAGGAGTCGAAGAAGGACGCGACAAACGGCGAAACGCCTCGGGGAGCTGTAAGTAAGCAAAGAGCCGGGGATATCCGAATGGGGAAACCCGCTAGTGGTCATACGCTAGCACCGTATGGTGAATCAATAGCCATAGAGGAGACAGACCCAGGGAACTGAAACATCTAAGTACCTGGAGGAAAAGAAAGAAACATCGATTCCCCAAGTAGCGGCGAGCGAACAGGGAGGAGCCCAAACCGGAGTAATCCGGGGTAGAAGGACCTTCAGAAATGACTGAACATGATAGCCGAATGGTCTGGGAAGGCCAACCGGAGGGGGTGAGAGTCCCGTAGGTGAAATTGTGTGAAGCAGGGAAGGGATCCTGAGTACGGCGGGACACGAGAAATCCCGTCGGAAGCAACGAGGACCATCTCGTAAGGCTAAATACTACCTAGTGACCGATAGTGAACCAGTACCGTGAGGGAAAGGTGAAAAGAACCCCGGAAGGGGAGTGAAAGAGAACCTGAAACCGTGTGCCTACAACTAGTCAGAGCCCGTTAAAGGGTGATGGCGTGCCTTTTGTAGAATGAACCGGCGAGTTACGATATCGTGCAAGGTTAAGTTGAAGAGACGGAGCCGAAGCGAAAGCGAGTCTGAATAGGGCGAGGAGTACGATGTTGTAGACCCGAAACCGTGTGAGCTAGCCATGAGCAGGCTGAAGGTCAGGTAACACTGACTGGAGGGCCAAACCAGGGCACGTTGAAAAGTGCTTGGATGACTTGTGGCTAGGGGTGAAATTCCAATCGAACACGGATATAGCTGGTTCTCTCCGAAATAGCTTTAGGGCTAGCCTCGATAAGAGTCTACTGGAGGTAGAGCACTGAATGGGTGATGGCCCCACCTCGGGGTACTGATCTCAATCAAACTCCGAATGCCAGATAGATATGATCGGGAGTCAGACTGTGGGTGATAAGGTCCATGGTCAAAAGGGAAAGAGCCCAGACCGCCAGCTGAGGCCCCAAGTGTCCGTTAAGTGGAAAAGGATGTGGAGATGCACAGACAACTAGGAGGTTGGCTTAGAAGCAGCCATCCTTTAAAGAGTGCGTAATAGCTCACTAGTCGAGTGACTCTGCGCCGAAAATGTACCGGGGCTAAACGGACCGCCGAAGCTGCGGATTGACACGAAGTGTCAGTGGTAGGAGAGCGTTCTAACAGCGGAGAAGCAGTACCGGAAGGAGCTGTGGAGCGGTTAGAAGTGAGAATGCCGGTGTGAGTAGCGAAAGATAGGTGAGAATCCTATCCATCGAAAGCCTAAGGTTTCCAGGGGAAGGCTCGTCCGCCCTGGGTAAGTCGGGACCTAAGGTGAGGCCGAAAGGCGTAGCCGATGGACAACAGGTAGAGATTCCTGTACCACTTAATAAACTGAAGGAGTGACGGAGAAGGCTAAGTTGAGCGTGTGAATGGATTCACGTGTAAGCAGTGAGGTGGTCATGTAGGCAAATCCGCATGGCGAAACATTGAGCTGTGATGCCGAAAGCCCGAAAGGGTGAAGTCAGCTGATGTCACGCTTCCAAGAAAAGCTTCTAGGGATAATTTATTAGGTGCCCGTACCGATAACCGACACAGGTAGGCGAGGAGAGAATCCTAAGATGAGCGAGAGAACTCTTGTTAAGGAACTCGGCAAAATGACCCCGTAACTTCGGGAGAAGGGGTGCTTGTGAAAGCAAGCCGCAGTGAAAAGGCCCAGGCGACTGTTTATCAAAAACACAGGTCTCTGCTAAACCGCAAGGTGATGTATAGGGGCTGACGCCTGCCCGGTGCTGGAAGGTTAAGAGGAGAGGTTAGCGCAAGCGAAGCTTTGAATTGAAGCCCCAGTAAACGGCGGCCGTAACTATAACGGTCCTAAGGTAGCGAAATTCCTTGTCGGGTAAGTTCCGACCCGCACGAAAGGCGTAACGATCTGGGCGCTGTCTCAACAAGAGACTCGGTGAAATCATAGTACCTGTGAAGATGCAGGTTACCCGCGACAGGACGGAAAGACCCCGTGGAGCTTTACTGTAGCTTGATATTGAGCACTGGTGACACATGTACAGGATAGGTAGGAGACGAAGAGACCAGGACGCCAGTCTTGGAGGAGTCGCTGTTGGGATACTACCCTTGTGTTACTGGGGTTCTAACCCGTGGCCATGAGCTGGTCAGGGGACAGTGTCAGGTGGGCAGTTTGACTGGGGCGGTCGCCTCCCAAAGAGTAACGGAGGCGCCCAAAGGTTCCCTCAGAATGGTTGGAAATCATTCGAAGAGTGTAAAGGCAGAAGGGAGCTTGACTGCGAGACCAACAAGTCGAGCAGGGACGAAAGTCGGGCTTAGTGATCCGGCGGTACCGAATGGAAGGGCCGTCGCTCAACGGATAAAAGCTACCCCGGGGATAACAGGCTGATCTCCCCCAAGAGTTCACATCGACGGGGAGGTTTGGCACCTCGATGTCGGCTCATCGCATCCTGGGGCTGTAGTCGGTCCCAAGGGTTGGGCTGTTCGCCCATTAAAGCGGTACGCGAGCTGGGTTCAGAACGTCGTGAGACAGTTCGGTCCCTATCCGTCGTGGGCGTAGGAAATTTGAGAGGAGCTGTCCTTAGTACGAGAGGACCGGGATGGACACACCGCTGGTGTACCAGTTGTTCTGCCAGGAGCATAGCTGGGTAGCTACGTGTGGAAGGGATAAACGCTGAAAGCATCTAAGCGTGAAGCCCCCCTCAAGATGAGATTTCCCATTCGAAAGAAGTAAGATCCCTTGAAGACGACGAGGTAGATAGGTCAGGAGTGGAAGTTTGGTGACAGATGAAGCGGACTGATACTAATCGATCGAGGACTTAACTAAATAGGAAAGGCAAAAACGAGCGATTATCACAGGCAGAAAGTGAAAAGAACTGAGGAATCACGAAGGTGATGAACAGTTATTGAACTTTACCACTGTGATGCGAGAGTTGCCGGACAAGAAGAAGTAAGCAGAAGATATCTAGTTTTGTGAGATTGATAAGATCTGACAGAAGGTCTAGTGATAAGGGCAAGGAGGGCACACCTGTTCCCATACCGAACACAGAAGTTAAGCTCCTTAGCGCCGAGGGTAGTACGCAAGTGCGAGAGTAGGACGTCGCTAGGCCATAAATAAAAAGCCTCAATAGCTCAGTTGGTTAGAGCACTTGACTGTTAATCAAGGGGTCCTAGGTTCGAGTCCTAGTTGGGGCGCCATTAAAAAATGGCCCGTTGGTGAAGCGGTTTAACACACATGCCTTTCACGCATGCATACACGGGTTCGAATCCCGTACGGGTCACCATTAAAAATAAAAGTGGAGGATTAGCTCAGCTGGGAGAGCATCTGCCTTACAAGCAGAGGGTCGGCGGTTCGAGCCCGTCATCCTCCACCATAAAGAGCCGGAATAGCTCAATTGGTAGAGCAACTGACTTGTAATCAGTAGGTTGCGGGTTCAAGTCCTGCTTCCGGCACCATATAATAAAAGAATACGGTGGGGTAGCGAAGTGGCTAAACGCGGCGGACTGTAAATCCGCTCTCTGAGAGTTCGGCGGTTCGAATCCGTCCCCCACCACCACTTAAGAATGGGCTATAGCCAAGCGGTAAGGCAACGGACTTTGACTCCGTCATGCGCTGGTTCGAATCCAGCTAGCCCAGCCAATGATGTCCTGCTAGCTCAGTTGGTAGAGCATCTGACTTTTAATCAGAGGGTCAGAGGTTCGAGTCCTCTGCAGGACACCATTTTTTTAACTGAAAAAGAGTACATAAAGCATAGATAAAAAGCCTGGGTGGCGGAACTGGTAGACGCACAGGACTTAAAATCCTGCGGGTGGTGACACCCGTGCCGGTTCGATTCCGGCCCTAGGCACCAACTAAATAGCGCCCATAGCTCAATTGGATAGAGCGTTTGACTACGGATCAAAAGGTTAGGGGTTCGACTCCTCTTGGGCGCGCCATAAAAAACGGGAAGTGGCTCAGCTTGGTAGAGCACCTGGTTTGGGACCAGGGGGTCGCAGGTTCGAATCCTGTCTTCCCGACCATTAAAAAAGAAAAAGAGAATGGGGACTTAGCTCAGCTGGGAGAGCGCCTGCCTTGCACGCAGGAGGTCAGGGGTTCGATCCCCCTAGTCTCCACCAAAAAGAATTGATCTTTGAAAACTAGATATCTTCTGAAGAAGAAAAGTTAAGTAATAAAGGGCGCACGGAGGATGCCTAGGCACTAGGAGTCGAAGAAGGACGCGACAAACGGCGAAACGCCTCGGGGAGCTGTAAGTAAGCAAAGAGCCGGGGATATCCGAATGGGGAAACCCGCTAGTGGTCATACGCTAGCACCGTATGGTGAATCAATAGCCATAGAGGAGACAGACCCAGGGAACTGAAACATCTAAGTACCTGGAGGAAAAGAAAGAAACATCGATTCCCCAAGTAGCGGCGAGCGAACAGGGAGGAGCCCAAACCGGAGTAATCCGGGGTAGAAGGACCTTCAGAAATGACTGAACATGATAGCCGAATGGTCTGGGAAGGCCAACCGGAGAGGGTGAGAGTCCCGTAGGTGAAATTGTGTGAAGCAGGGAAGGGATCCTGAGTACGGCGGGACACGAGAAATCCCGTCGGAAGCAACGAGGACCATCTCGTAAGGCTAAATACTACCTAGTGACCGATAGTGAACCAGTACCGTGAGGGAAAGGTGAAAAGAACCCCGGAAGGGGAGTGAAAGAGAACCTGAAACCGTGTGCCTACAACTAGTCAGAGCCCGTTAAAGGGTGATGGCGTGCCTTTTGTAGAATGAACCGGCGAGTTACGATATCGTGCAAGGTTAAGTTGAAGAGACGGAGCCGAAGCGAAAGCGAGTCTGAATAGGGCGAGGAGTACGATGTTGTAGACCCGAAACCGTGTGAGCTAGCCATGAGCAGGCTGAAGGTCAGGTAACACTGACTGGAGGGCCGAACCAGGGCACGTTGAAAAGTGCTTGGATGACTTGTGGCTAGGGGTGAAATTCCAATCGAACACGGATATAGCTGGTTCTCTCCGAAATAGCTTTAGGGCTAGCCTCGATAAGAGTCTACTGGAGGTAGAGCACTGAATGGGTGATGGCCCCACCTCGGGGTACTGATCTCAATCAAACTCCGAATGCCAGATAGATATGATCGGGAGTCAGACTGTGGGTGATAAGGTCCATGGTCAAAAGGGAAAGAGCCCAGACCGCCAGCTGAAGCCGCCAAGTGTCCGTTAAGTGGAAAAGGATGTGGAGATGCACAGACAACTAGGAGGTTGGCTTAGAAGCAGCCATCCTTTAAAGAGTGCGTAATAGCTCACTAGTCGAGTGACTCTGCGCCGAAAATGTACCGGGGCTAAACGGACCGCCGAAGCTGCGGATTGACACGAAGTGTCAGTGGTAGGAGAGCGTTCTAACAGCGGAGAAGCAGTACCGGAAGGAGCTGTGGAGCGGTTAGAAGTGAGAATGCCGGTGTGAGTAGCGAAAGATAGGTGAGAATCCTATCCATCGAAAGCCTAAGGTTTCCAGGGGAAGGCTCGTCCGCCCTGGGTAAGTCGGGACCTAAGGTGAGGCCGAAAGGCGTAGCCGATGGACAACAGGTAGAGATTCCTGTACCACTTAATAAACTGAAGGAGTGACGGAGAAGGCTAAGTTGAGCGTGTGAATGGATTCACGTGTAAGCAGTGAGGTGGTCATGTAGGCAAATCCGCATGGCGAAACATTGAGCTGTGATGCCGAAAGCCCGAAAGGGTGAAGTCAGCTGATGTCACGCTTCCAAGAAAAGCTTCTAGGGATAATTTATTAGGTGCCCGTACCGATAACCGACACAGGTAGGCGAGGAGAGAATCCTAAGATGAGCGAGAGAACTCTTGTTAAGGAACTCGGCAAAATGACCCCGTAACTTCGGGAGAAGGGGTGCTTGTGAAAGCAAGCCGCAGTGAAAAGGCCCAGGCGACTGTTTATCAAAAACACAGGTCTCTGCTAAACCGCAAGGTGATGTATAGGGGCTGACGCCTGCCCGGTGCTGGAAGGTTAAGAGGAGAGGTTAGCGCAAGCGAAGCTTTGAATTGAAGCCCCAGTAAACGGCGGCCGTAACTATAACGGTCCTAAGGTAGCGAAATTCCTTGTCGGGTAAGTTCCGACCCGCACGAAAGGCGTAACGATCTGGGCGCTGTCTCAACAAGAGACTCGGTGAAATCATAGTACCTGTGAAGATGCAGGTTACCCGCGACAGGACGGAAAGACCCCGTGGAGCTTTACTGTAGCTTGATATTGAGCACTGGTGACACATGTACAGGATAGGTAGGAGACGAAGAGACCAGGACGCCAGTCTTGGAGGAGTCGCTGTTGGGATACTACCCTTGTGTTACTGGGGTTCTAACCCGTGGCCATGAGCTGGTCAGGGGACAGTGTCAGGTGGGCAGTTTGACTGGGGCGGTCGCCTCCCAAAGAGTAACGGAGGCGCCCAAAGGTTCCCTCAGAATGGTTGGAAATCATTCGAAGAGTGTAAAGGCAGAAGGGAGCTTGACTGCGAGACCTACAAGTCGAGCAGGGACGAAAGTCGGGCTTAGTGATCCGGCGGTACCGAATGGAAGGGCCGTCGCTCAACGGATAAAAGCTACCCCGGGGATAACAGGCTGATCTCCCCCAAGAGTTCACATCGACGGGGAGGTTTGGCACCTCGATGTCGGCTCATCGCATCCTGGGGCTGTAGTCGGTCCCAAGGGTTGGGCTGTTCGCCCATTAAAGCGGTACGCGAGCTGGGTTCAGAACGTCGTGAGACAGTTCGGTCCCTATCCGTCGTGGGCGTAGGAAATTTGAGAGGAGCTGTCCTTAGTACGAGAGGACCGGGATGGACACACCGCTGGTGTACCAGTTGTTCTGCCAGGAGCATAGCTGGGTAGCTACGTGTGGAAGGGATAAACGCTGAAAGCATCTAAGCGTGAAGCCCCCCTCAAGATGAGATTTCCCATTCGAAAGAAGTAAGATCCCTTGAAGACGACGAGGTAGATAGGTCAGGAGTGGAAGTTTGGTGACAGATGAAGCGGACTGATACTAATCGATCGAGGACTTAACTAAATAGGAAAGGCAAAAACGAGCGATTATCACAGGCAGAAAGTGAAAAGAACTGAGGAATCACGAAGGTGATGAACAGTTATTGAACTTTACCACTGTGATGCGAGAGTTGCCGGACAAGAAGAAGTAAGCAGAAGATATCTAGTTTTGTGAGATTGATAAGATCTGACAGAAGGTCTAGTGATAAGGGCAAGGAGGGCACACCTGTTCCCATACCGAACACAGAAGTTAAGCTCCTTAGCGCCGAGGGTAGTACGCAAGTGCGAGAGTAGGACGTCGCTAGGCCATAAATAGAAAAAGCAAGGAATAATTATTTTTCCTTGCTTTTTCTATATTAGTTTATAAATATTTCTTATTGTATTCTTAAAATATATCTGATAATATATTTAAGAGCCCTAAAATTTGCTCTCCATTGCGGAGGGCTTATTTTTTTATCTAAGACAAAAACTATTAGCGGAGGAATAATAAATGACAAAATATATTTTTGTTACAGGCGGAGTTGTTTCATCTTTAGGAAAGGGGATTACGGCATCTTCTCTTGGACGATTACTAAAAAATAGAGGCCTTAAAGTATTTATGCAGAAATTTGACCCTTATATTAATGTGGATCCTGGAACAATGAGTCCTTATCAGCATGGTGAAGTTTTTGTAACAGATGATGGGGCAGAAACTGATTTAGATTTAGGACACTATGAACGCTTTATTGATGAGAATTTATCACAAAATTCTAATATTACAACTGGTCGAGTTTATTCAAATGTAATTGATAAGGAGCGACGTGGGGAATATTTAGGTGCTACGGTTCAGGTCATTCCACATATTACGAATGAAATTAAGTCTAAGTTAATTGCCGCTGCTCAGGACAGTGATGCTGATGTGATTATTACTGAAATTGGTGGAACGGTAGGTGACATTGAGTCATTACCTTTTTTAGAGGCTATTCGACAGGCCCGTAAAGATTTTGGTTATCATAATACGCTATATATTCATAATACATTGGTTCCTTACTTAAAGGCGGCGGGTGAGATTAAAACAAAGCCTACGCAACATAGCGTAAAAGAGTTATTATCGTTAGGTATCCAACCAGATGTTATCGTTTTACGTACAGAGGTAGATATAGAGGATCATGTAAAGGAAAAGATTTCATCATTCTGTAATGTTCCTAAGGAAGCAGTTGTACAGGCAATTGATGCGGAAATTTTATATGAGGTTCCAATGCATTTAAAGGCACAGGGATTAGATGACTATGTTTGTAAACATTTTGGTATTGATGCTCCGGAAGCGGATATGACTGAGTGGGAGCAGTTAATCGATACGGTACGTAACTTAAATGGTGAGGTTTCTATCGCACTTGTTGGTAAATACGTTGCATTACCGGATGCTTATTTATCGGTTGTTGAGGCCTTAAAACATGCTGGATATCACTATGGGAAGAAAGTTTGTATTAAATGGGTTGATTCCGAACGTGTAACAGAGGAAACTGTAGATGAAATCTTTGCTGATGTAGATGGTATTTTAGTTCCTGGAGGATTTGGTAACCGTGGAGTTGAAGGGAAAATTTTATCTTGTCAATATGCACGTGTAAATAACATCCCTTATTTTGGTATATGTATGGGTATGCAAATTGCAGCAATTGAATATGCTCGTAATGTTGCAAAGTTAGAAGGGGCTAATTCAACAGAGTTTGACGAGGATACTCCACACGCAATTTTTGATTATTTACCTGATCAATATGAAGGAATTAAAATGGGTGGAACGTTGCGTTTAGGATTATATGATTGTTATGTTAAGGAAGGAACAAAGGCTTACGAGGCATACCAATCGGTTAATGTTAAGGAACGTCACCGTCATCGTTATGAGTTTAATAATCAATATAAAACAATTTTAGAAAATGCGGGATTAGAGTTTTCGGGTATCAATCCGCAAACCGGATTAGTAGAAATTATTGAAATTCCGGATCATCGATGGTTTGTAGCAGGACAATTTCATCCAGAATTTTTATCACGTCCGCAGAAACCACAACCATTATTCCGTGAATTTATTAAGGCAACAATTTCTAAAGGATTAGAGTAATTATCAATTATAGTTAGGGGATTATCCTATTGAGTTAGGTTAATTACCCTAATTTTTTTATTTTTAGGGATTACAGATAGTCAGTTGTTTGGTATAATATTAATGTTCAATTTTAAATATAAAGGTGAAAATTATGAAACTGACAAGTATGGAGACTAACTTAATAGGTTTATTATATATTTTATAGCACGCTATGCTCGCATAGGGTGCTTTTTTGTTGGTATATACCAGACTTGTTTAAAGGAGTGTTTGCTGGATGAATAGTTATGATGTGATTATTGTTGGTGCAGGACCGGCAGGAATTTTTGCCGCTTATGAGTTGTCATTAAAGAATAAGGATTTAAAGGTTGCGTTGATTGATAAAGGGCTAGATATTTACCGACGTCGATGCCCAATACTTGAGCATAAAATAAAGAAATGTCCAGTGATTAAAGATCATGTAGGTTGTATGCCGGCGTGTTCTATTACGAATGGCTTTGGTGGGGCAGGGGCCTATTCAGATGGTAAATTTAATATTACACATGAGTTTGGTGGATGGATGACAGATTATTTATCAAACACTGAAGTAGAAGATTTGATAGAATACGTGGATAATATTAATTTAAGGCACGGAGCAACTAGTGATATTACAGATCCAACGACTGATAAAGTTCGTGAGATTGAGAAACGTGGTTATGCTGTAGGATTGAAATTGTTACGTGCGAAAGTTCGACATTTAGGGACGGAACAAAATTTAGAAATATTAAAGAGTATTTATGAGGAAATGAAAGATCGTGTGGATTATCATTTTAAAACTGAAGTTAAGGATGTCATTGTTGAAAACAATGAAGTTCGCGGTGTGGTCCTTGCAAATGGAGAGACAATGAAAGCAAATCAAGTTTTCTTAGCTCCTGGGCGTGATGGATCAGTTTGGTTAAAAGATGTGATGCGTGGTCAAAAAATCCCAATGAAGAATTTACAAGTCGATATTGGGGTACGTGTTGAAACTTCGGATATTGTTATGCAAGAGATTAATGAACATTTATACGAAGGAAAGTTTATGTATCGTACGAGTGTTGGAACAGTAGTTCGAACATTTTGTTCAAATCCATCAGGACATGTTGTAGTGGAAAATCATTCAGGAACGATGTTGGCGAACGGTCATGCTTATAAGGACCCTAAACTTGGAAGTAAGAATACTAATTTTGCTTTATTAGTCTCTCATACGTTTGAGGAGCCTTTCGATCAACCGAATGAATTTGCACATGAGGTGTCTCATTTAGCAAATAAGTTATCAAATGGTTCGATTATTGTGCAGAAGTACGGGGATATTTTGAAGGGAAGACGTACGACGCCTAAACGATTAAAAGAAGGATTTGTTGAACCAACACTTAAGGAGGCTGTCCCAGGTGATTTAGGATTAGTGCTTCCATATAATACGATGAAGTCATTAATTGAAATGACGGAAGCTCTTGACCATGTGACTCCAGGTATTGCTTCTGAGCATACGTTGTTTTATGGTGTAGAGGCAAAGTTCTACTCTGCCCGTCCTGAAATTGATAATAAATTCGAAACAAAGGTAAAAGGTTTATTTGTAGGTGGCGATGGGGCTGGTGTGACTCGCGGACTGGCGCAGGCAGGAGCGAGTGGTGTTCTAGTAGCACGTCATATCTTAGACCGCTATGAGGCATAGGGTTGATAAAATAAATTTATTAGGAAAGTTTCTAAGATATTGTAGTAAATATTAAATTCTATTATAAAAAAAGGTGGTTATTGATATGGTAAAAACAGTAGTAGTTGTAGGAACACAATGGGGAGATGAAGGAAAAGGAAAAATTACGGATTATTTGGCTCAACGTGCAGATATTGTAGCGCGTTATCAAGGTGGAAACAACGCTGGACATACGATTGAATTTAATGGACAACAATTTAAGTTACGATTGATTCCTTCAGGAGTTTTCAATTCGGAGAAGGTTATTTTAGGAAATGGGATGGTTATTAATCCTGAGTCATTATTAGAGGAAATTGCATATTTGAATGATGCTGGAATTAGTACGGATCATATTCGTATTTCTAACCGTGCCCATGTTATTTTCCCATATCATATTGAGTTAGATGGTCTTCAGGAAGAGTTAAAAGGGGATCAAAAGGTTGGGACAACTAAACGTGGAATTGGGCCATGTTACGCAGATAAATATGCTCGTATCGGAATTCGTATTGGAGAATTAATGGATAAGGAAGTATTTGCGACTCGCTTGAAGGAACAATTAGAGGCGAAGAATGAGATTTTAGCTAAGTATGGAAAGACGACATTCTCGTATGATGAAATTTACACTAAATATTGTGAGTATGCAGAGATTATTCGTCCATACGTAACGGATACTTCATATGAATTAGACGAGGCATTTAATGAAGGTAAAAAGGTATTATTTGAAGGTGCACAAGGAGTTATGTTAGATATTGATCACGGGACATATCCGTTTGTTACGTCATCAAATCCTTCTGCAGGGGCTGTAACAACTGGATTAGGTGTAGGTCCAACGAAAATTGAGGAAGTGATTGGGGTTGTAAAAGCTTATTCAACACGTGTTGGTGAAGGAGCGTTCCCAACTGAAATTGAAGGTGAAACTGCAAACCGTATTCGTGAGATTGGACGTGAATATGGAACTGTAACAGGTCGTCCTCGTCGTATTGGATGGTTTGATAGTGTAGTTGTGTCTCATACTCGTCGAGTAAGTGGTTTAACAGGAATCTCTGTTAATTTATTAGACGTTTTATCAGGACTTGACACATTAAAAATTTGTACAGCATACAAATTGGATGGAAAGGTAATTAAGTACGTACCTTCAACAATTAAGGAATTTGAACGTTGTATTCCTGTTTACGAGGAGATGCCAGGTTGGCAAGAGGATATTACAGGTGTAACTTCATTTGAGGAATTACCAATTGCAGCGCAAAATTACTTACGTCGCATTGAAGAGTTAATTGGAGCTAAAGTAGCTATTTTCAGTGTTGGACCAGATCGTGAGCAAACTATTTTATTAAAAGAATTATTCTAATTGGGGACAATTTTTAATTTAGATTTTTCGTTTTTATTAAAGAGTGAGAAGGCATTAATTGTATCAAAGTGGGATTTTTATAAGAAAAAAGCGACGCATTTTGCGTTGCTTTTTTTTAGCTTTGATGTAAAATAGTGGTATAAAAGGAGGTTGTTATGGGATGAAGAAATGGTATTATATTATTTTTTTAGGGTGTTTGTTTTGTTTTAATCAGGCCTTCAAATCATATGTTGAGTTATACGGATTATTAGAAGGGGTTTTTGTGGGGTTAGTGATTGCCTTTTTGTGTAAATTAGCATTTAATGTTGTGACGAAGACGATTATTTTTATTGCGATTGTGTGCGGGTTATTAGTATTTTTAATTTCTTCAGGTTATTTAACACTTCCAGGAGAACTGATGAATCTTTTTAACCTTTCACATATATTTCATAGTTTTTTCTAATATTTGAGTTATAATAAGAGAGGAAGTAAAGGAGTAGTTATTATGAAGAAAATTTTAATTGGATTAGTAGCAGTTGTTGTTATTGCGGTCACGGCTAACTTCCTATTTCCATCAGTTAATTCATTGGCTGATTTAAAAAGGATTGATTATCGAGATTCATTCAGTCAGAAGGAATCGGAGTATTATGTTTATTTTTATCAAGAAAGTTGTCCACTTTGTTTGCAATTTAGTCCCGAGTTAGTGGCGGCTTATAATGATAATGGAGCCCCAATTTATGTAGTTGATATGGCAGCCGATCAAAATGTTGGTGCTTGGTATGATTGGGATGCACATAAAAAACAGTATACGAAGGTTATTGGTAAGGTTGAAAATGGAGTACAGGTATTTAATGAGGGTGAATCGAGTGCAAAATATCCATCAAATGAAGGATGGGTCATTTCTGTAAAGGATAACAATGAGATTGTTGCTTATAATGATACGCCTATGAATAATCGTTTGCCACAGTCTGCCGAAGAGATTCAAGTATCCGGGACGCCAGCATTGCTTAAGATTAAAGATGGAAAGTTCGCGGGATATGCTGAGGGAGTGGCTGAGGCGCGACAATTGTTAGGAACATATAAAAAATAAATGAGCTAATCTTGCTTTAAAAAAAGCAAGATTTTTTATAATATAAATAGTATAAGAGGTGAAGAAGATGAAACATATTTTTGTAATAGATGATGATGCAAACATCAGACAGTTAATTTTAAGGTATTTGGAAAAGGAAGGTTATCGTGTGACGACGTTTGAAAATGCGGACACGGTATTAGAGGCTTTTAATGCGATGCAGCCAGACGCCCTAGTTTTGGATATTATGATGCCTGGGACGATGGATGGACTTGATTTATGTAAAAAGATTCGAATGGTGAGCCAGGTTCCAATTATTTTTGTTTCTGCAAAAGATGAGGCGGTTGATCGTATTATTGGGCTTGAATTAGGGGCAGATGATTATTTATCTAAGCCATTTAGTCCTCGTGAGTTGTTGGTTCGATTAAAGATTATTTTTCGTCGAATTGAACCGGTGGTGATTAATGAGGTGGAGACGAGTATTTATCAAATTAAGGATATGAAGATTGATGACTCGAAGCGTGTTTGCACGGTGAATGATGTGGAGATGACGTTAACTAATAATGAATATATGTTACTAGCTTATTTGGTGAAAAATAAAAATATTTCATTTACTCGTGAAAATTTGATTCAGAATATATGGGGATACGATTATGTGGGGGAATCTCGCATGATTGACGACTTGGTAAAACGCCTTCGTAAAAAATTAAAAGCGATGAATGCTAAGGTGGAAATTACTACAGTCTGGGGTTATGGTTATCGAATTGATGATAATAATTAGGTGTGAATGATGAGATTAGATCGCAAATTATTTTGGAGTTACATTATTACCATTTTAATTGCCATTTCCACATCGTTTACGTTGTTTACTGTAACGTCTAATCAGTTTTTATCATATCGATTGTTAGATAGTATGAAAAAGGAAATGGATTTAATTCAAGAAAATTTGATGGTTTATAATACAGGTTACTTTCAACCAGGTGTTGTCATTCGTAATCACATTATGCAACTGGTGGAGTCGGAGTTAATTATTATTCAGGATAATGAGACTGTTTTTTATGAAAATAAGGCAATCCTGGATGATTTACAGACTTATGGAGTTGAGAGTACCTATTTCAAAAAGCACTATTTAATGATTTCAGGTAGTGTTGAGGTGATGGACTGGAAATTTGATATTATTTTATTAAGAGATAAAGGAACGGTTGTTGATTTAAATCGCTTGAATTTAAATATTTTATTTATTACTTCATTAGTGAGTATGTTAATTGCGGCATTTTTTGGAGTTTATGTACAAAATAATATTTCTAGACCGATTCATTTATTAAAGAATAAGATTCGTAATTTTCAGGAAAATTTAGAGGCACCAGAGGTGACGATTTATACGGGAGATGAGATTCAGGAATTGGATGAGGATATTGTCCGCATGGCCAAGGCTATTGTTAATAATGACCGAAAACGCAAAGCATTTTTTGAGAATACGTCTCATGAGTTAAAAACGCCGCTCATGAATATTCGAGGATATGCTGAGGGGCTAAAGGATGGTATTTTCTCGATTGATGAGGCTGCGGACGTGATTTCTAAAGAAAGTGAATCTCTTCGAACGTTGGTAGAATCAATTTTATATTTGTCTAAGCTTGAAGATGCGACTCATGATCGATATCAATTACAAGTTGTTGATTTAAATGTCTTCTTAGATGGATTTTATCATAAGATGGCAGGTCTTGTTGCGGACAAAGGGTTAGAACTTCGCTTGAATTTAGATCGATCTGTCTTTGTCAAATTAGATGATGATAAGATGATTCGCGCGTTATCTAATATTATTACTAATGCCGTTCGTTATGCAAAGACGATGATTTCTATTACGACAAAGATTGATGAGGACTGGGTGGAAATTCGTTTATTTAATGATGGTCCCCAAATTAAAGAGACTGATTTACCGTATATTTTTGATCGTTTTTATAAGGGTGATAAAGGTCAGTCAGGACTTGGCCTGTCTATTGTGCAAAGTATTATTACGACTCATCAGGGAGTAATTGAAGCGTTGAATGTTGAGAATGGAGTCTGCATGAGTGTAAAGTTACCTTATGTTAAGCCGTCTAATAAACGGCGATCAAGTGAAGTGAAGAAGGGCTGAGTCATGATTGGCGATGCCCTTCTTTATATTGGGACGCAATTCTTGCTTATCAGAGGTACGTTTTCATCGGGGAATCTGGTGTAATTTTCAAAATATTTGTTTGTTTGATTAGAAAATTTAAGTTAAAATAGAAGGGTAAGTAAAATAGGATAAGGTGGGAGTTTACGCATGATTAATCGTTATTCGCGCCCTGAGATGGCGGCTATTTGGACAGAACAAAATAAGTTTGAAGCCTATTTAAAGGTTGAAATTTTGGCTTGTGAGGCTTGGGCTCAATTAGGGCATATTCCGATGGAGGATGTTGAGAAGTTATGGAAGAATGCTTCTTTTGATCTTGATCGAATTTATGAAATTGAACAAGAGACTCGTCATGACGTGGTTGCTTTTACACGAGCGGTGAGTGAAACATGTGGTGAGGAGAAGAAATGGGTTCATTATGGATTAACTTCGACTGATGTTGTTGATACGGCCAATGGGTATTTATTAAAACAAGCAAATGATATTTTACGTGAAGATTTAAATCGCTTTATTCAAGTGTTAGGTGAAAAAGCGAAGAAGTATAAACATACCGTTCAAATGGGACGTACGCATGGGGTTCATGCTGAGATTACGACATTTGGATTAAAGTTAGCGTTATGGTATGAGGAGATGAAACGAAACCAAGCGCGTTTTGAAGAAGCGGCACGTGCTGTTGAATGTGGTAAAATTTCTGGTGCGGTTGGAACACACGCCAATATTCCATTCTTTGTTCAAGACTATACATGTGAGAAATTAGGAATTGATTCAGCGAAGATTTCAACGCAAACATTGCAACGTGATCGACATGCAGCTTATATGTCAGCTATTGCCTTAATTGGGGCATCAATTGAAAAAATGGGGGTTGAGATTCGCCATTTACAACGTACAGAGGTTCGTGAAGCCGAGGAGTTTTTCCGCAAAGGGCAAAAGGGATCTTCAGCAATGCCTCATAAACGTAATCCAATTGGTTCTGAGAATATGGCAGGGTGTGCCCGTGTATTACGTGGATATATGGTTACAGCTTACGAAAATATCGCGCTTTGGCATGAACGTGATATTTCACACTCATCAGCAGAACGTATCATTATGCCAGATGCAACAATTTTACTTGATTACATGTTAAATCGTTTCACTAACTTAATTGATAATTTAACGGTTTATGAAGAAAATATGTTAGAAAATATTAATAAAACGCATGGAGTTATTTTCTCTCAACGCGTGATGTTAAAATTAATTGAAAAAGGATTTGTTCGTGAGCAAGCTTATGACCTTGTTCAACCAAAAGCGATGCAAGCTTGGGAGAATCGTCAATCATTCCGTCAATTATTAGAGTCTGATGAAACAGTGATGAGTCATTTAACAATGGCAGATTTAGATGACTGTTTTGATCATACGTACCATTTAAAATCAGTTGATGGAATCTTTGAACGATTAGGATTAGAATAGTTATTAGTGATGGGTTATTAAAAAGAGTAGCTTCGATTAGATTCGATGCTACTCTTTTTCAGTTAGTAGGAGAGATGATGCTAAAAGAGAAAATGTGGATAACTTTATTTAAAAAGTTATCCACATTTTTAATGATTAGTAGTTTACTGAACGAATTTCGAAGTGTGCTTGATCATATCCACAGACTGGACATTTTTTAGGAGCCTTTTTACCGTAGTGGATGTGACCGCACTCTTGACAAATCCATGATGTTTCTTCTTCTTGAGCGAAGACTTTATCTTCTTCAATGTTTTGTAATAACTTTAAGTAACGCTCTTCGTGTTCCTTCTCAATGTTACCAACCATTTCGAAAAGAGCAGCGATACGTTTGAAGCCTTCTTCGCGAGCTTCTTGTGCAAAGGTTGCATACATGTCTGTCCATTCATCATGTTCTCCCGCTGCAGCATCGCGTAAATTTGTTTGGGTATCAGCAACTTCACCTTCATGTAAGAATTTAAACCAAAGTTTAGCATGGTTCATTTCATTATGAGCGGTCTCTAGGAATAAGTTTGCAATTTGTTCATATCCTTCTTCACGTGCTTTAGCCGCGTAGAAAGTATATTTATTTCGAGCCATTGATTCTCCCGCGAATGCGTGCATTAAGTTTGCTTCAGTTTTAGTACCCTTTAAATTTGTCATGCTTAAAATCCCCCCAAGATTACTTTAATATCTAGTCCTAACATAACCTACTGCGAGATAAAACGCAACGGTCATTTCTTAGATTTGATTGACAAATGGTTTGTAATGAGAGTGATTATTAATAGAGGTGAGATAAAGGGATAATTTATCCTATATCCTCCAATTTTATGCTCAAAGCTGACAGTCTAGGTGCGATTAATTTTAGAATTTGATTTTATTTGACTTATGAATGAATTCTTGATATTATTTTTATGAGATCAGTATGGAGTGGTGTGATTCGGCAGCCCACTATATAAAAAATAAAGAGTCGAGAAAAAAAGAGCCTCACGGCTCTTTTTTTATATTTTTATTAAATAGACTCTTTAGACGATATGTTGACAAATAAACACGAAGAAAAGAATTAGCGCTATGCTCGCTAAAGAGACATTTAATTTTTTCATTTTTCGTGGTCCAACTTCCGGGGCAAACCAAAATAAGTTGTCCATGATGTTAAATAAGGTTTGAATTAGGTCATCGATAAATTCCATTGTGTGCTCCCCTATTTTGGTATGTTAGAATTTTATTATATGTGTAAAAAGTTTAAAAAAATGTCGGAATAAAGTAGTAATTTTACTTTTTAATATATTTATTGTGATTGACGGTATATTTCTCACGATTATGGGAAAAGTAGTGGTGTAGAGTTTTACGGAATGGTTATTGGACGGCCACGAAGTGCTCAGGTGACGGTCAGTCATCACTAAATATTAGAGTTGATGTTTAGGAGTGGTTGATTGTTAGGAATTCTACGAATGAAGTGCTTTGTTGTAGGAAATAGTTCTTATGGCAGGGCACTTTTTTTGTTAGAAAAAATTAAATCCTGCGTGTAGAGTGAATAAAAATAAAGTAGCGGGGAAAGCTAGTTTTGTAGAGTTTTACGGAATGGTTATTGGGCAGCCACGAAGTGCTCAGGTGATGGTTGGTAAGGGCTGAATATGAGAATTGATGTTCAGTGGTTATTAGCTATTAGAAATTCTGCAATTCAAGTACCCTCTTGTAAGAAATAGTTCTTATGACAGGGTACTTTTTTGATTGACTAGAATATTTTTGGGGAATATACTGGGTTAAATAAGTGGGAGGGGAATATTAGTGAAAGTGATTAACTTTATATTGATTTGTTTAACCATTTTGATTGGGATATCTATCTGGATGGGATACGATAGGAATGTTCCGCTTTTGCTTTTAGTTGTAGCAGGATCGCAAATGGTTAATGGATGGGATCGCTATCGTAAAAATAGGGGAGAAGCGATTGTTTTATTTTTGCTTGCTGTGTTCTTGATGGGAGTTGCTATAAATTTAGTAGAATAATAAGTGAATGATGGATAAAAAAAGAGTAGCGGGGAAAGCTAGTTTTGTAGAGTTTTACGGAATGGTTATTGGGTAGCCACGAAGTGCTCAGGTAACGGTCAGTCATCACTAAATATTAGAGTTGATATTTAGGAGTGGTTGATTGTTAGGAATTCTACGAATGAAGTGCTTTGTTGTAGGAAATAGTTCTTATGGCAAGGCACTTTTTTGTTAGAAAAAAATAAAAATTAAATCATGCGTGTAGAGTGAATAAAAAAAGAGTAGCGGGGAAAGCTAGTTTTGTAGAGTTTTACGGAATGGTTATTGGGCAGCCACGAAGTGCTCAGGTGATGGTCAGTCATCACTAAATATTAGAGTTGATGTTTAGGAGTGATTGATTGTTAGGAATTCTACGAATGAAGTGCTTTGTTGTAGGAAATAGTTCTTATGGCAAGGCACTTTTTTTTGTTTGGAAAAAATAAAATGATAAGGTTAGTTGAGTCGTTTAGAGAAAAATTCTAATTTCATAGAACGGATAGTGGTGATGGTTCAGTGATTAACTTCAGATTAATTTTGTAAAATGGGGTTGAAATTTTTTATTAATAGAGTAGGAAGAGAAATAAAGGGGATATGATTTGGTGATTTAGTGTTTTTATGGCACAATGGAATTAGGACGTTGTTAGGAGGGATTTGTTGATGAAAGATCAAGCGATTTTTAATGCCTTAGCGCAAGAGTTGAAGCGTCAACGTGAAAATGTAGAGTTGATTGCTTCGGAGAATTACGTGTCACAAGAAGTGATGGATGTTCAAGGTTCTATTTTAA
The DNA here is from genome assembly GCF_037076425.1 of Turicibacter faecis. Lineage (NCBI taxonomy): Bacteria > Bacillati > Bacillota > Erysipelotrichia > Erysipelotrichales > Turicibacteraceae > Turicibacter > Turicibacter faecis. Next base: position 21,566 of record NZ_AP028127.1, read on the forward strand.
CGAATAAGTATGCCGAGGGATATCCATCAAAACGATATTATGGCGGATGCGAGTTCGTTGATCGTGTTGAAGAAATTGCGCGTGAACGTGCAAAACAACTATTTGGAGCAAAGTTTGTTAATGTTCAACCTCATTCAGGTTCTCAGGCAAATATGGGAGCGTATCGTGCGATTTTAAAACCAGGTGCAAAAGTGCTAGGTATGAATTTAAGTCATGGAGGGCATTTAACACATGGCCACCCTCTTAACTTTTCAGGAAAAGATTATGAGTTTTATGAGTATGGTGTAGATGAAAAAACAGAAATGATTAATTATGAAGTTGTGCGTCAAATCGCCTTAGACGTAAAACCACAATTAATTGTAGCGGGAGCTTCGGCGTATCCACGTCTTATTGATTTTAAAAAATTCCGTGAAATTGCGGACGAAGTTGGAGCATATTTAATGGTGGATATGGCCCACATTGCTGGATTAGTTGCAGCCGGTGTGCATCCTAATCCAGTAGAGTTTGCTCATGTTGTCACGACGACGACGCATAAAACATTACGTGGTCCTCGTGGAGGAATGATTTTGACAAATGATGAAGAAATTGCGACAAAATTAGATAAAGTAGTGTTCCCTGGTATTCAAGGTGGCCCATTAATGCATGTAATTGGTGCGAAGGCTGTCTCGTTTTTTGAAGCTTTGTCAGATGAGTTCGTGGACTATCAAAAACAAGTCGTAAAAAATGCAAAGGTCTTGTCTGATGAATTAACGAAACATGGTTTACGTATTGTATCAGGAGGAACAGATAATCATTTGCTTCTTGTTGATGTAAAATCTAGTTTTGGTTTAACTGGAAAAGTAGCGGAAGCCGTTTTAGATCGAGTGGCGATTACGTGTAATAAAAATACGATCCCATTTGATACGGAGAAACCTTTTGTGACGAGTGGTATTCGTTTAGGAACGCCAGCGATTACAACGAGAGGATTTAAAGAGGCTGAAATGGTGGAGTTAGCGGGATATATCGCAAGAGCTTTACGTTCAGTTGATGATGAGAAAGAGTTAGAGGCTATTCGTGAATCTGTTCTTCAGTTAACGAGTCGCTTTCCTTTATATGATGCCTAAGGGGAGGTTGCGAGATAATGTCTATATTAATTGATGGGAAAAAGGTTTCAAATGATTTAAGAGCTTCTATTTCCCAGGAAACCAAAAAGTTTATAGAGAAAACAAATGTTCGCCCTCATCTTGTAGTGATTATTGTAGGAAAAGATCCGGCGTCTATGACGTATGTTCGTAATAAGAAGAAGGCGTGTGAGTCGGTAGGGTTTGAATCGACAGTGATTGAATTACCTGAACAAATTAGTGAATCAGAGTTATTAAAACAGATTCATCAATTGAATCAAGATGAAACGGTACATGGTATCTTGGTGCAACTACCATTACCAAAGCATATCGATGAAGAAAAAGTGATTCAAACGATTGCTGTTGAAAAAGATGTAGATGGTTTTCATCCTTACCAAGTTGGGGCACTAGTCCTCGGATTGAATGGACTACGCTCTTGCACACCAGCGGGAGTGATTGAATTATTAAAAGCCTATGACATTCCGATGGTGGGACGCCATGCTGTGATTGTTGGTCGGAGTCAAATTGTCGGTAAGCCACTGATTCAAATGTTGTTGAATGAAAATGCAACAGTGACTGTCTGTCACTCAAGGACTAAAGAATTGAGTGAGTTTACAAAACAGGCTGACTTGTTAATTGTGGCTATTGGACAACCACAGTTTATTACGGCTGATATGGTTAAAGAAGGGGCCGTTGTCGTTGATGTTGGAATTAATCGTTTAGAGAGTGGGAAGCTTGTTGGGGATGTGTTGTTCGATGAAGTTTCCGAGAAGGCGAGTTATATAACTCCAGTTCCAGGTGGTGTTGGTCCGATGACAATTACGATGTTATTGCGAAATACGTTGAAGGCTGCAGCAAATCAATTAGGTTTAAAGTAGAATAAAAAAAGAAGTCATTAATCAATGACTTCTTTTTTATAGGGCTGGATAGCTTCCCCGTCAAAGGATCCTTCTTCCCATTCAAAGGAGACGAAGCCTTCTAGGTTAGAAATATTTTGCCATGTGATGGTGTTTGTTTGGGGGTCATACGTGTAGTTTGGATGGATAAGCGGGGGGATTTTTTCGCCGTTTTTATTGGTGATTGGATTCATTATTGTAAGTGTTGGCCCTTGAAAAGTTAATTTAGGTAAAGTAACTCGTTGATTTTCGAGCGATTCGTGATGGAGTGAGAGTGGGAGTAGAGGTTGGAGGTCGGTGACGCTATTTTCCTCTAAGTTTAGGCAGACAAGGTTAGGCATTGTTTTTGGGTTAATGGGAGTGACATCGCTAATGTCATTATAATTTAGGCTAAGAATGGTTAGATTTTTTAGGGTGATATGACTTAGGGGAGACAGATCTTTGATTCCAGTGTTATCGAGGTAAAGTTCTGAGAGTTGTTCGGCGTTTTTAGGGAGATGATCGAGTTTTTGAATGGGGTTGCCGATTAAAATAAGGGAGAGGGAATTTAAAGAATTATTTTTTAGTAGGGGAGAACAATCAGTGATGTGATTATATTCTAGAAAAATGGATGCGAGATTAGGAAGGGGGATATGCTGTAGAGGGGAGAGGTCGGTGATCTTATTATTGTTGAGATAAATGGTTTTTAGGGTTTGTAGATGAGCTTGCTTAAGTGGAGAAAGATTTTCGATTTTGTTATAGCCAAGGCCGAGGTCTGTTAGCCTCGGAAAGGTGAGTTTGGCAAGCGGTGAAAGGTCAGAGATTTGATTATCATTTAGTTGGAGTTCGGTCAGATGGTCGGTGACGAGCTGTTTGAGTGGGGAAAGATTTGTAATGAGGTTGGAGTCTAGATATAGTTTTTGAAGATGACGGCAATGTTCAATTCCATCAAGTGATTGGATTTGTTGATGGGAGGCATCGAGTACGGAGATGGTTTGCAGGGTACTTTGTGTGAGAGGCACGTCAGGGCCTAAGGTGTTTTGAATGACTTGTTTAAGATAGGGGTCTTTGATGAGTGACATGGTGAATTCTCCTTTTTGTTTGTTAGTTTGTGGGGGGAAAAAGAGTTTGATGCATACAACAATGGAAACGTTATCTGTAAGGGGTTGCTTTTTTGGTGATGGAGCTTTATAATGGGGATTGGATAACCATATAGTGTTTGATGATTGAGGGGTCTAGTTTTTAAGGTTAATGTGGTTATTTATTTGAGGAGGAAGTAGTATCACGATATGATACTACTTTTTTTATGGGATTTGAATATTTTTGTGGGAAATGGTCAATAATTAAGACAAAATATGCGTTTGCGTGTTATAATGAAAAAATGAAAAAAATAGTTATATAGATGGAGTGATTCGATGTCGACAACTGAAATTAATGATCAATTACAGGTTAGACGCGATAAAATGGAGGATTTACGTCAGCACGGAATTGATCCATTTGGACAAAGATTCGACCGTACTCATTTATCTTCAGAGTTAGTTGAAGAGTTTGATGCGTTTTCTAAAGAAGAATTAGAAGAAAAGCAAATTGAAGTTGCTGTAGCGGGACGTATTCGTACGAAACGTGGAAAAGGTAAAGCTGGGTTTGCTCATATTCAAGATGTTAAGGGACAAGTTCAAATTTATGTGCGTCAGGACGCCGTTGGTGAAGAGGCTTATGGTTTCTTTGCGAAGGCTGATTTAGGTGATATCGTTGGAGTGCGCGGAGTCGTGTTCAAAACTAAGGTTGGTGAGTTATCAATTAAGGTTAAAGAATACATCCCACTTTCAAAGGCGCTACGCCCGTTACCTGAGAAGTACCACGGATTAACGGATGTTGAAGAACGTTACCGTCGTCGTTATGTTGATTTAATTATGAATGAGGAAAGTAAGCAAACATTTATTACACGTACACGTGTGATTACTGCAATGCGCCGTTATTTAGATGGGTTAGGTTATTTAGAAGTTGAAACACCAATTTTACATACAACATTAGGAGGGGCCGCAGCTCGTCCATTTGAAACACATCATAATACATTAGATATGGATTTATATTTACGTATTGCGACTGAGTTACACTTAAAACGCCTACTTGTTGGTGGATTAGAAAAGGTATATGAAATCGGACGTATTTTCCGTAATGAAGGAATTTCGGTTCGTCATAATCCAGAATTCACATCGATTGAGTTATATGAAGCTTACGGTGATATGGAAACGATGATGGATTTAACTGAAAATATGGTGGCTCATATTGCGCAAGAAGTTTTAGGGACAACGACTGTTCCATATGGTGGACATGAAATTAATTTAGCAGTTGGATGGAAACGTTGGCATATGGTTGATGCGATTAAGGAAATCACAGGTGTTGATTTCTTTAAAGAAATGACATTCGAAGAAGCAAAAGCTATTGCTAAAGAACATAATGTGGAGGTTCCAGCTCACTTTACAGGAGTTGGTCATATTATTAATGAATTCTTTGAAACATTTGTTGAAGAGAAAATTGTTCAACCAACATTTATTTATGGACATCCGGTAGAAGTTTCTCCACTTGCGAAGAAAAATGCAGAGGACCCTCGATTCACAGATCGTTTCGAATTATTTATCGATGCACGTGAATATGCGAATGCTTTTACGGAATTAAATGATCCAATTGATCAAAAAGAACGTTTCGAAGCTCAACTTGCTGAAAAAGCATTAGGAAATGATGAAGCTTCGGAAATGGATATCGATTATATTGAAGCATTAGAATATGGAATGCCACCTGCAGGAGGACTTGGAATCGGAATTGATCGTTTAGTAATGTTACTAACTAACTCTCCAACGATTCGCGACGTCCTATTATTCCCAACAATGCGTAAAAAATAATTATCTATTAATCTCGCTCTTTGGAGCGAGATTTTTTTGTTGACGAATTGTCAATACAAATGCGACAGTTTCTCATGAAATAGCTCGAATGAAGTTTTCCAACCTAAGCATTTTCGTGGTCGATGATTAATGAGGAGGAGGGCTTCATCAATCTCTTTCTCACTAACTCGTGCTAAGTCCGTCTTCTTCGGAAAGAATTCTCGAAGAAGACCATTGGCATTTTCATTACTTCCTCTTTGCCAAGAGGAATAGGCGTCAGCGAAGTAAACAGGAACCTTTAAATCTGCTTCTACTTTGGAATAACAAGCAAACTCTTTTCCTCGATCAACGGTATAAGTTTTAAAGGTGTCTTTAGGAAAATGTTCATATAACTCACTAATCGCTCGGTACATTTCAGATGCTGAGCGATTTTCGATTTTAACGGCGACATAAAATCGTGTTTGACGTTCAATAAATGTAGCTAAACATCCTTTACTTTTACCACGGCTTGAAACAACTGTATCAAGTTCCCAATGACCAAATGCCTGACGTTTTTTTACCTCTTTAGGACGTTGATGAATTGATGTCCCAATGTTAAATCGTCCGCGTGTTTCTCGTGGTTTTCGGCGTTTTCCCTTTTGCCTTAAACAGCTTAAATCCCCTAACAAAATCGTTCCGTCATAAATCCAACGATAAATAGTTTTGAATGAAATAACACCCTTTAAAACCGTATTAGAAATTTGTTCAGGCGACCAGGTTAACTTTAAATAATGTTGGATGGTTTGAATAACTTCTTCAGATTTGGTCTCTGGACGATGACAAACTAAGCGACGTTGCTCGGCTAATTCATCTGCTAGCTCTGCTTGATACGTCTTTTGAGTATTTCGTTTTAGTTCACGAGCAATAGTTGAATGATGACGATTTAATTGCCCCGCAATTTGTCTCGTTGAATAACCCATTTTTGAAAGAACTTCTATACGTGTACGCTCAAATGTGTTAAGATGTTTATAACTCATAAATAGATCTCCTTGTTAAGAATTTGGTGTGGTAACTTCATTCTATAACAAAGAATTCTATT
>NZ_AP028127.1:1530000-1737500 GCF_037076425.1 Turicibacter faecis
CGCACCAACAACAATCTGAACCTCCTGCTTTAACACTTTACGCCACTCATCATATTTTTCCCCCATCGATAAAGCACTGTGTAAAACAGCGACCCGATTTTGAAATCGGCTCTTAAAACGGCCCGCAATTTGAGGCGTAAGTGCAATTTCTGGAACAAGCATAATCGCCTGTTGTCCCCGATTAATCACAGATTCAATTACCTGTAAATAAACCTCAGTCTTTCCGCTTCCCGTAATTCCGTGAAGCAAAAACACATCATGCGACTTGGATTCAACAGCCGATAAAACACTTTTAACAGCCACTGCTTGTTCTTGATTTAAAGGCAACGCTTGGGATTGAGGATAAACATGATCCGCATACGGATCGCGATAGGCCTCTACCTCAATTTCTTTCACCACTCCCTTATCAATCAACGTTTTTAACACCGCATGGGTGACTTGCAATTCAGACATCAAACGCGACTTTAAAACAGGCTGGTCGTGTTCACTTAAATAAGACACGACCAACTTCTGCTTATTCGCGCGATTAAACATTGAAAAATCTACTATCGGCTGTGTTAGTGCCACATATTTAACCATCTTTTTGCCTAACTTATCTTTAACCTCATAAATAAGTTCTACTTCATTTTGTTCAAGTGCCTTTTTCACCTCTTTCAAAAGCCCCTTAGGAACCTGATCATAATCAACTAAATCCGTATGAGAAAATAATGATTGTATCGAGGGGTGAGTCGGTTGACTTAAACACAGCAATTTCTTTTTATATTTAGCACGCATTGCATTAGGAATCATCGCCTCAAAACATTGAATCATCGTACTGCCCGTTTCAACACTTAAACTCATTCCTAGTTCTTTTAACTCCTCATTTAAAACAGGAACCACATCAATTAACTCTTGAATAGGTCGAAGTTTCTTTAATTCGGTTCCCTCTTTTAAGGAAATAACAAAGCCCATAACTGTTCGTGGACCAAAAGGAACAAGCACCCTAACACCTGATTGAATGACATCCCTTAACTCTTCGGGTACTAAATAGTCAAACACCTTATTGACAGCCTTATTTTTGATATCGACAACAACCTCCGCAATCATTTACAGCACCTCCGACCACTCTTCCTCTTATTATAGAATATCTCATCCTTTATAATCATTTCAAAAATAAAAACTACCCGTCAAACGGGTAGTTTTCTCCAGGGCTATAAGCCCTGATTACCGGCTAGCGTCTCAAGGCGCTAGCTTTCACTTTGTTCAAGCTACTTGCCATTGCCACCTTTGCTCACCCCTAAAGGAGTGTTCGTTCTACTGGCTACCCCTTAAAGGGGTCTTCATATTCTTTTACACTTAATTTATCCATCGCAATATCATGCTTTTCCTGATCCTGAATATATTTCCTTATCGTTGCCTCATTTAGGCCAACCGTACTGACATAATATCCTTCTGCCCAAAAATGCCGATTTCCAAATTTGTATTTCAAATTTGCATGTTTATCAAACATCATCAATGCACTCTTTCCTTTCAAATATCCCATAAAACTAGATACACTCATTTTAGGTGGAATACTTACTAACATATGTACATGATCTGGCATTAAATGCCCTTCAATAATTTCAACTCCTTTATAGGCACAAAGTTGTTTTAAAATATCTCTTATACTTGTTTTATATTGATTATATATTATTTTTCGTCTATACTTAGGAGTAAACACAATATGGTATTTGCACATCCATTTTGTGTGCGATAAACTATTTGTTTGATTCGCCATAAAAATCACCTTCTCTTCTAAAATAGTAGCTTGAACAACTCTATTATAGGAAAAAAGGTGATTTTTTAATGGAGTTATAAACTTTTATTCGCCACCCGCATAGCGGGTGGTTTTATGTTTCACACGCTTTGCGTGTTCAACAGACTAAAGTCTCTAATAAAAACCTTAGCGTTGGCTAAGGTTTTTTTCAGCTTATTGTTCTTTTAATTCAAAATCAACAACATCATTTAAGATTTCTTCTAATGCTACCCCTACCGGTTTAGCACATTTCGCTGTCGGTAAACCATCAACATAATCTAATTGAGATTGTCCATCGTTTACAATTTGACGTGCACGTTTAGCCGCGATATAAGCAATTTTATATTTTGAATCGACTTTATCTAATAATTTATCAATTGATGGGTAACGCATTCCTGTCATTCTTATTCAACCTCCACGATGTTTTTATTGTAATACTCTAATACACGATTTGAACGTGAGTGTTCAGCCTCAATAATGACCATAATACGATCACGCGCATTTTCAACCGTATCATTAATGACGATATAATCGTATTCATGAGCAAGTCCGATTTCAGACTCCGCTTTTTGCATACGTTTATTAATAACTTCCATCGCCTCTGTTCCACGCGTCATAATACGATTGCGAAGTTCTTCCATACTTGGAGGCGCGATAAAAATAAAACATGCATCCGGCATCACATTTTTTACTTGTAACGCCCCTTGAACTTCAATTTCAAGGACAACATCTTTTCCTTCATCCAACTTTTTCTTCACGTAATCTAATGGAGTTCCGTAATAGTTTCCAACAAATTCAGCCCACTCCAATAATTGACCTTGATCAATTCTATCTAAAAATTCTTCTTTTTCAACAAAGAAATAATCCACGCCATCCACTTCTCCAACGCGTGGCTTTCTTGTTGTCATTGAAATCGAATACTCTAAATTATGGTTTTCTTGTTTGAATATTGATGCGCGCACAGTTCCTTTTCCTACACCACTAGGACCTGATATGACTATTAGTACGCCTTTTTCTACTAATCTCATGCATTCACTTCTCCTTAAACTTTCATTCCACTATAATAGCATGAATTTAAATAAAATTAAATAGTTCCATCTCGAATTTCTAACGAATTATTATCTCATTCATTGTAGACATTTTTTTAATATCTATACACTATCTAGCATTATTATGATATTTTTCGGTGTTTTTATGTCTAATCATTTTAAAAAATGCTATACTTTTAAATATAAAATTAGTGTTAAAGAGGTGATTTTTCAATGGCTTTTGACGGTCTTATGACATCAAGCGTTGCCACGGCGTTAAAAGAAACTTTAACCGCCGGTCGTATCAACAAAATTTATCAGCTATCCAATCACGAAATTCTCATGCAGATTCGTGCTGGTGGAAAAAATCAAAAAGTCCTATTTTCCACACATCCCGCTTATGCCCGCGTCCAAATTACACACCTAGACTATCATTATCCAGACGAACCACCGATGTTTTGTATGTTTTTAAGAAAACATCTAGAAGGGGGAATCATTCACCATATCGAGCAAATTAATCACGATCGAATCATTAAATTTACGATTCGTCATCTCAATGAACTAGGGGATCAAATGGTAAAATTTTTATATATTGAAATCATGGGAAAACACAGTAACCTCATTTTAACAGACCCTTCCCATCGCATTCTTGATACCATTAAACACATTTCACCCCTGGTGAACCGTTATCGCTCACTTCAACCAGGGGCGACTTATATCCTCCCGCCCCTTCAAGAAAAACAATCACCTACGCCTGTTAGCTTTGAACTTTTTTCTAAGCTCATCACCGATCAAGAACGTTATGATAAACAACTTGTCGCTCAATTTCAAGGATTATCCCCACTTATTGCCCGTGAAATTGTTTATCGCAGTGAAACAAACGCATTAAAAGACCTTTATCAGGCGTTTACTGACACGATAGAACAAATAAAACACGATCCCTCTTACCATTTAATGCTAGGAGCTAAAGAAAACTTTTATCTTATTCCTCTCTATCACACACATAGCGAGCTCATTTTATGTGAAACCCTCTGGGAGATGTTCGATCGCTTTTACTTCGGCAAAGATGAACGTGACCGAATCCGTCAACAATTTTACGATATCGAACGTTTTATCCGTCAAGAATATGAAAAAAATGCAAAAAAATGTGACAAGTTAAATCAAGAATTAATAAATTCTGAAAAAGCGGACGAGTATAAACAATTAGGGGATCTTATTTTGGCGAATATTTACCAAATTCAAAAGGGAAGCACGTCTATTCGAGTGCAAAACTTTTACTCAGAAACACTAGATGAAGTGACCATCGCGTTAGAGCCTATGTTAACTGCCTCAGAAAATGCTCAAAAGTATTTTCAAAAATATACGAAGGCTAAAAATGCCGTCAACTATATTATTGAACAAATGGATCATGCAGAAAAAGAAATGGCTTACTTTGAGACGCTAATGTTACAAATGGAAACTGCAACCTTAAAAGATGCCTATGAAATTAAAGAGGAACTTGAACAAACAGGCTATTTAAGAAAAAAACAAACAAAAAAACGCAAGACCTCTTCAAAACCAAGTATTGAAAAATACTTATCAACTGATGGGGTTGAAATTTTTGTCGGAAAAAACAATCTTCAAAATGATTATCTTACTCATAAATTTGCACGTCGTCATGAATGGTGGTTCCACGCAAAGGATATGCCTGGATCGCACGTCCTTGTTCGTAGCGACGCAGATGAGCTAAGCGAAGCAACTATTCGCTCGGCTGCACAACTCGCCTCTTACTTTTCAAAGGGTCGACTGTCATCAAGTGTTCCAATTGATTATACCCGCGTGCGTCACGTCAAAAAGGTGCCTGCTGCACATTTAGGCTTCGTGACTTACGATAACCAAAAAACGATCTATATTGATCCAGATGAGCACTTTGTAATGAACTTAAAAAAATTAAAATAATCACCATAAAGGGAGGGGCTAATTAGCCCCTCCCTTTATTTTATTTGGATTTCTTTTTATAAACACTCGTATGCAAAAATTTCTCATAGACAACCTCACCTTCCGCATTATAGCCATAAAGCGTCGTATCGGCCTTAAGCCCATGATCATAAACCACCGTCTTTGGCTCATAACGAATCCCATGTAATGCATCAGCATTCGACCAAAGCTCAACGGTCAAGCTCCCATAAGCCGCGTACGCATAAATATAAATCGGATAATCGAGCATATTAATAAATTTTAAATCCACCGAATAATCTACCATGGTCGCATCTTGTCCTAATGGAACATAACTCACCGGCAAACTATGGTTTCGACGTTCCGTTGCCGTAATACCCGCCAAAAGGTGCGCATTATATAACGTTGACGAAACTTGACAAATCCCTCCTCCAACCCCCGGAACAGGTCGACCATTAAAAAAGACGGTGGAATTAACATAGCCATTTTCAATACTTACCGGAGAGACTTTCTTAGCATAAGAAAACTGTTCTCCTGGCATCAAAATGGTCTGACTAACTTTCGAAGCCGCAAGTTCTACATTTTTAGCACGCGGAATTCCTGGTAAATAAGTCGTTGAGTAAGAAGAAATTTTCGCATTAATCTTTCTCAACTCTAATACATCGTGTTCCCGAGGATCCGTTAAAAGGTTCGCTTTAACTTCAATTGAATCACCTGTCGCCTTCTCTAATGTTTCTATGATTGAATCACGAAGCTCTTCTGCTAAAATTAATTGCCCATCTCTTCCCTCGTTAAGAACTAATTGATTATACCCCTGCATGTCAAACGTCGGTTCAATTTTTTCAATATACACCTCTTTTTCAATGAGACGTACCCATTCTTCAATTAATTGCTGATCATACTTATATTCTAATGAAAGGTCATATTGTATCGGTTCACGAAGCTGTGTCGCCCATTCTATCGATTCTAACTCTTTGAACTTTAAAAGAAGATCATCAACTAATAACTCACGCTGGCGTTTTAGTTGCGGATGAAACGTCGATAGCTTGGTCTCAAACGTTTTATCTCCTGCTAAAACAGTTAACTTTCGCTCTGATTGTTGATCTAATTTATTTTCAATCACTGACAAAATTCCTTCATGATCGATACTTGTGATTTCTTGCCCATCAATAAAAAAACGTGGCATAGCCCCGCCCTCTTCAGCGAAGGCAACGATTTCCGTCATCAGACATCCTAATCCTATCGTTAATAAAAGAAACAACGTATGAAGAAACAGGACTGCCCTACACATCATCCGCCACGCTATCGACTTCCACATCGTTTGACCTCCTCAATTATTCTAACCATCATCTCTTATTAGAATGTTATAAACAACTCTTGTTTATTCTCAAAAACGACAAGATCTCCTATTTTTTGTTGTGAGAATGATTGTTTTATTGCCCCATAACGCCGATGTTGTCTCTTTTTTTCATTTCTTTTTTCAAAATTAAAAATGGATTGCCCACACAACAACGTTTGCATCCTAAAAAAATAAATTTCATTGGACAAACCTAATCGCCGTTGTCTTACCCGTTGAATTTCCTTATTCAAAAAATGCAGGATAGGTTCTGAGGTCAAAAGCATTGTCTGACAAATGTCCTCATAACAACGTTGTGCCACCTGATATCTATTAAAATTTTCAATTCCCCAGCAAATCACATCGCCTTCATATCCCTTCATCTTCAACGTCGCCGCTTCAACTCTAGCCGGTATAAACACTCCCTCACCATTCACGCGATATTCCCGGCTTCCTCCCCCTTTATAACCAGCTCTTTTTTCTGAGTATTCTGGTTGATGCTGGCGCAGACATTTTAATAAAGTTTCTTTAGTCGATAAAACCTCTAATTCATAAAGTCCTTTCGCTATTTTCTCTGATGCATCTGGTGGAATGATTTGAAAATGGGTTAACTTTAAGCAAGATAAATCAATCTCATCTAAGGAGGCATCGAATGGGCATGGTTTTAGAAAGATGCCGTTCTGTTTTAATTCCTGTCTCAATTTATGCGATAGCCGACAGGTCAAGGTCTTCTGAACAAGTTCACCATTCTTAATTAAATCATACGTCCGGTAAACATAAGCCTCCCGCTTTGCATCCCGATGATTTTTTTGTACGACTCCGCACAGTTTAACCGTAAAATACACGTTCATTTTTGTTTGACTCGCCTTAACCGTAACAACCCGGGCAGGTTTTCCTAAAAAGGAGGCGGTAAAACAGAGATCATTTCGACTGTCAGAGACGACCAAAGGACGTTCAGCTCGATAATAAAGTTGGGTAAACGGATCGTCTAATAGCCGCTTTAACACATCAAATACAGAAAACCTTGAATTTAACGAATCGCTGATTTGATGGCGACTGGCTCCTTCATCAAGATATACCAAGCTTTGCTTTAGTTCATTCACTGAATATCCTTCGTAAACAACAGAGAACAAGGAAGTTTCGCGCAATAACTGGCTCGCCTCATGAATAAAACGGTGTTTGAGTAGATAGTAACTATATGCTAAACGAAACTGTTCCTCCATAGATTCGGAGATGACTGAAGGATTTATTTTTATAAGCTCCCCCTCTAAACTAAGCGCTCCATCAAACGTAACAATAAGTTGTGAGACCTGCTCAATCCGTTTAGGATGGCGAACCCGGTTCGTCTGTCCCATTAAAAAATAATCTTGATTTTCAATGACCCACTGGCGATTTTCCTGCGTTTTCAAACAAGAAATCCACCGTTTTAACCGGCGACGATAGCGAATGGCCTCACAGTAAGGATAAAAATCCCCCGTTTGCCCCGTTTTAGCAAGGCGAACTAAAAAGGGAAGATAACAGTTCCCCATTCCTACAACGTAAGTCATCACATGATGAGAAAACAAATCTAACATCCAACCATAACAACGCGACCATTCTATCGAAAGCGGGTACCGTTTCGAATAAAGATGTCCTGTCGTGACAATAATAACCTGCATCTTTTCGAAACTGCTTCTTTGGGTTGCCCATAAAAAAACTTCTGCTAGAGCCTCAGATAAAACGCATTCCCCGTCTCCACAACATTCCTCTAACTGTCGATGCAACTGATCAATTATTTGTTGTGGTTCTTCGAGGGTGGCCTGTTCAATTAACCCAATCAGTTCACCTTCCCCACCAAATAACAGAAGGGAGAGTTTGTGTTTTTTTCCAATTGACTTAACCGTTTCCGTCACTAGGTCCTTAAGGTCCTCTAAGTGCGCGGCCATTAAGGAAGAACCATCGATTAATAAAATGGTATGTAAAGTCGCACGTTTTTGAATAGGCGACACCATTTCATAAAAATATCCCATTTTTCTTTCATTAGGTGATAACTGTACTTCCTTCTTTCCTAAACTATAAACCCTTCGTCCACTCACGCGTTCCACTGAACATCCCTCCACCCATTGATTGTTATCCAATATATGAAGGGGTCCTTTATATTATTCAATGAACATCATCAGGAACCCTCCCTCTTTAATCCCTGATATTTCTTCTATGACTTTCCTTTCATTTATGTTAATCTCTAAACGATCCCCTCTTTTCATACAAAGATGGAAATATAAAGGAGAATATTATGAACTTTGTCGCTATTGACTTTGAAACCGCCAATGAAAAACGGGCCAGTGCCTGTTCCCTTGGACTTGTCGTCGTGAAAAACAGCCAAATCGTCGACAAACGCTATTACTTAATCAAACCGAAAGAATTACGCTTCGCCCCTATGAACACTCGAATTCACGGCCTACGGGCAACCGATGTTAAAAATGAAAAGGAATTTAATGAGCTTTGGCCCGAGATTAAAGATTTATTTGAGCATCAGTTTATTGTGGCACATAACGCCTCATTTGATATGGGCGTCTTAAGGGCTACCCTTGATCTCTACCACATTCCCTTTCCTCATTTTGACTATAGTTGTAGCATGCTATTCTGTCGAAATTACTTTCCCCTTCTTGAAAATGCAAAGCTAAACACGGTCAGTCACCACCTAGGCATTGCCTTTAATCACCATCACGCACTAGCCGATGCCCTAGCCTGTGCAACCCTTTTATTAACAGTCAACAAAGAGTTAGGGTCTCCTTCCATCAGGGCACTCTTTCAACACGTCGGTATCACCCCAGGATCTGTATTTGAAAAAGGATACCAAGCACCTAAAAGGGGAAAATCGATGGTAACCTCTCAAGCCTCACCCCATTCAGTTACTTCCTCTCTTTTCAACAGCCAAACTGATTTTTTCAAACATCAAACCGTTGTCATCACTGGGCCCCTCCAGTCTATGACGAGAGCGGAGGCAATTGCTATCATCGGTCACCTTGGAGGGACGGTGGGGAGTTCCGTTACCAAAAAGACAAATATTCTTATAACTGGGGGACAAAAAATATATGAATTATCCCCTGAGGAAATGACTACTAAACTAAAAAAGGCAATCACGCTTGTTTACCACGGACAAGACATTCTTTTTTTAACCGAAAATGAATTCCTCTCCATCTTAAGAGGCGAATAATTGGTGATCATCTTATGATAAAAAAGGTTCCTACATTTATAGGAGCCTTTTTATTTTTTCACACGCATCTTAGGGCCGTCTTCTTTCATCGTTCATGGACTAAAAAACATGATTCCCCCTCTTTTTCTAAAAAGAGATATTTCCTCCCCCTCCTTTTATTTCCTAACTTTTCGACACGCTATTTTTAGTTATTTCCCAGCACCACTCATTGGCGATAAATATCGACACAACATTTCCCGACATGTTTTTCAATTACCGTGATGCGACATCTATTTCCCGACAAAATCAGTGTTGTTTTTGGGAAATAAAAAAGAGTGCAAATGCGCACTCTTTTTCCCTTTTGTTGGCTACAATTCGTATTTTTCCTGACTATTCAAATCGTCATCTTCTTGTATAGCTTGACTTTTATCTGGTGTTTCCTCAGAGGGAGTTTCCTCTTTCGGATGATTCCGTTCATCTACTGAATCATCACCCTCACGGGACGACTCACCCGATACATCTTCGTTATCACCTAACTCGGATTCATCCTCTTTTGGTTTAGCTGAGGAATCTTGTTGATCGTCTGCTTTGTCCGCCGGTGAATTTTCTGACTCCTGTTGATTTGGAACATTTTCTTTATCTTGGTCTTGTTTATCGTCCTGTTTATCTTTACGATCAACGGCAGCGTCGTCGTTATTTTCATCCTCTTCGTTTGAATTTGATTGATCAAGTATTCCATAATTTAAGATATAGTCTTCAAGCGTCCAATCTTTATCATGGATTTCAGTCGCTACTTCAACACCTACATAGCGAAGATGATAAGGTTCATAAAAATAACCCACCTCGGATTCCCGATTTTCCGGATAACGAAGGATAAATCCATATTCATGCGCGTGTTCTAGTACCCACTTTCCTTCGTCGGTATTCGCAAATTCAAGGGAAAGTTCATTATTAATCGTTGGTGTCGTAATATCAATCGCCAATCCGGTTTGATGTTCGCTATGACCAGCACGACTATTAAAGGAATCCGCGTATTCAAGCCCCATTTCATAAACATCTTGATCGTAAAGGTTTTTTTGGACCTCATATGAAATATATCCGTTTCGTAAGACTAAATCATACCCCGCTTCTTTCGCCTTTGCAAAGAGTAATTCGGTTGCATCAGCAGCGTCACGACGTAAGTAATTCGTATTCACTAAGGAGTGTTCAGTTAACGGGACCTCTACCGGAACAAAATCAGTAGGCGTATAATTAGCGGCAAGTTGATAGTTTTGATTGACCAAAACAAGTAGGCTATCAACATTTGGCGTTTGAACAATATCCTGATAGAAATTTGATTTAACATTAGGATACTTAGCGTATTGTAGGGCATAGGTCACCGAATAATTTTTCTCTAAACTTAAAATTTCATCATAAATAGAAAAACGAGAGGGATCAAAGCTACTTGACTTCATTAACTCAAGGGCCTGCTCAGGTTTAATCTCAGTTTCCATGAGCGCCTTCAAATTAACTAATCCGAACTTTTGAAATAACTTCTCTACTTCCTCAGCCGCATACCCTTTTTCCTTCAATCCAGGTAAGACAACATCTTGGTATTCATCGACCATCGCCACAACTTCGGTTGGCTTAAGTGTCGCATTCTCCTTCTCATAGGCGACATAGCCAAGTAATGTCATCATATCTTTTTTCGTTTCCTGCGCATAATTTAATAATCGATTGAGGGTCAATACGTCCACTGACTCCACATAAGTTTTAAACTGCGGATCGGAAAACCAACCTTTAATAACATCCTCTTCATAACCCTGTTGAAGTAATGTTGGAAAAAATACATGGTCTAAAAAGGTTGCTAAATAAACAACCTCATTGGTCTCAAGATCTTTATAATGTTTAGAAAGCTCGACATAAGAATCATAGCAGTCGTAATTAAACCCTGAAACTTCTAAATACTTTTCTAAATCTTTGCTGCTTCGATGATCATCAATTAAATCTTGAACTAACTGAGGATGATTTTCCTTCAACTCCTGAATTAGTGAGTGATCATAACCAAGCCTTCTTAACACCATTTCATCACTCATCATATACGAGTAAAAAAATACACCGCAACCAAGTAAAGTGGCTACCCCAACTGGGACTAATACTTTTTGCATCTGACATTCACCCCTTTTCAAATCTTTCTTAGTATGTACCAACTTTTTAAAAATAAACCTAAATTTAGCAATTACAAGAAGGAATTTAATCAACTATTTTGGGTTTTTTAACTAAACGTTGCCCTTTATCTCACATAAAGTAATAGTGTACCTGGAGGTGATTATATGAGTTGTGAATGCAGTACTTCATCCACAAATACGAACTCAAATACCAAATATGCAAATTGTGTCGCAGACACTGTGCGCTTCATTAATCGATTACAACAAGCTGTTGTTCCTACTGAAATTGGTTGCAATCGTTGCAATAACCCTGTTTTAGGAGAAACTTCACGGGCGAATACCCGTCCATTTATTCTCTATCTTAAAAATGGGGAGGCATTTAAACCGGCCTTCTTAACAGATAGCCCACAAGCGCCACTTCCTATCTTTCGAGTTGAAGATGTCTGCGGAAATTGCGCCACATTAAGAGCTTTAGCAAGAAAACACCCTGGTTGTATGAGCGAAGGATTCGAATTTGACGATTGTTGCGAACATCATCATGATGAATTAGTTCCAACGCGCACTTGTCTCATCGTTAATTTGAATGATTTCATTGCCATTCAATGTCTTGACGATGTCTTCCTTAATTTAGAAGTTTGCGATTGTGCGCGTTTATAAAAAATAGATGGTTAGAGAGGGTCTTAAACGTAAAGGTTAAGACCCTTTTTGAATAATCATCCCCTTGTTCAATTCCCCTCTAACATTTAAAGTTAAAAAAAGGGATAAATCCAAGACTGGATTCACCCCCTTTTAAACCTCATCTGTTATCTATTTCACTTTATTTTATATAAATTTATTTTTATACTAAAAACCTCGTATCTTTTGCTCGCGTTCCCTTAAATGAATTTGGAACTCTTCAATATCTTCTTGTGTCGCTTTATTTTTAATCAATGATCGTGACACCGGCCGTTGTTTTAGATAATTTGAATACTCCTTATTTTTAGCTTCCTAACGTTTATTAGCTTTAGTTTGTTTAGTTATTTTCATTTGAATTATCCTTTCTAAAATAATAAAGTATAAAAAAGAGTAATAAAATTCCACTAAAATACGTTTTCTTAAACATTAATAAAATTGCCATTAATATAATTAAACAAATTCTTAACATATTATTCTGCTAGATGTTATAATAGGAAGAGGGTGGACCTAATCACCCTCTTAAACCTTAGCGTTTTTTATTTCGCTTGGGTTTGTTAACAGTTGCTTTATATGCGATGGAAGCAACTATTATTGGACTTATGGGTGTGGCGAAGTTATAAAAATTTTCGCTACACTCTTTTATTTTATCTAGCATTTCCTCACCTCCTAAATACGTTATAATGCGTGCAGTAAGAAAAAACAAGTATTTTTTATAAAACATATAAAAAAAGTAGCAAGTGATAAAAATCACTTGCTACTTTTTATTTAAAACTTGATTAGCTTATCCATTAAATTTTCAGATCTAAATAAAGAGTTGAAATCAGAACAACTGATGGAAACCATTCAAAAATATCTAGAGCTAACTTGGTCACCCGAACAAATTCCTAATAAGGTTTTAAAGATTGTTATTTCATTTAAAACTATTTATCGTTGGATTTAGGATGGAACGATTTTATTAGGAGATTTAAGTTGTTTAGGGCAAAAAGGAAAGCGTCGAAAACCACGAGAAACACGTGGACGACTTAACATTAGAACCTCGATTCATCAGCGTCCCAAAGAGGTAAACAAACGTCATACATTGGGACACTGGGAACTTGATATGGTTGTTTCAAGTCATGGTAAAAGTAAAGATTGTTTAGCCACCTTTGCTGAACGTCAAACACGCTTTTATGTGACTATAAAAATAGAAAATCGCTCGGATTCAGAAATGTATCGAGCGATTAGTGAGTTATATGAACTCTTTCCTAAAGACACCTTTAAAACCTATACGGTTTGATCGAGGAAAAGAGTTTGCTTATTATTCCAAAGTAGAAGTTGACTTAAAGGTTCCTGTTTACTTCGTAGATGCCTATTCATCTTAACAAGAGTCAGTGATGAAGAAATTAATGAGGCACTCTGCCTCATTAATCATCGACCACGAAAATGTTTAGGTTGGAAAACTTCATGAGTCACCTACCCACGC
This sequence comes from Turicibacter faecis, assembly GCF_037076425.1. Classification (NCBI taxonomy): domain Bacteria; kingdom Bacillati; phylum Bacillota; class Erysipelotrichia; order Erysipelotrichales; family Turicibacteraceae; genus Turicibacter; species Turicibacter faecis. The sequence continues at coordinate 1,543,533 of NZ_AP028127.1, forward strand.
AGTGACATCCACATTTAGTAGGGAATCGAGCTATTTCATGAGAAACTATCGCATTTGTATTAACAATTCGTCATGTTGAAAAAAACATACTCTATGTCAGAGTTAACTTCTACTTTTTCAACAGATGTCGTAAAAAAAACATCTTCATAACATTCAATTATCTCCCTGTCAATAATGCTACTATGATATTAGTTAACGGCATCTTCAAGAAATTTCATATTAATTTTCCCCTTAAAGATGTAGAATACGAATACCTTCAATCTCTGCCACAGAAATGACCTCGATTTCATCTTTGAGATTATCAATCGTAATATGTCGATCATCTTTTAGCTCAATCATCCCTGATTTTAAACTCCCATCTTTTTTTACAATCTGAACGATAGGTGCCTTCATCAATAACGGACGATTAGTTAATTCTTGAATAAATGTTAAAAGTTCTTGTTGCTTCTCATCTAACTCAACAACGGCATCTTGTGGATCTTGCACGTCATTAGCCCCTTCATCCTCTAAAGTGACCTCTGATGGACTCTCCTCTACCACCTGATCAACAATCTCTACCACTCGCTCCTCCATCTCTTCCGTTGAATCTACAGCCACGCCTTCAACCTCAATCTGAGGTTCACTCGCCTCTACTTTTGGCACAGGGCATGAAGTTGATTCACTTTCCTCTGACACTTTTGCAGGTTCTTGATGATAATTAACAACAATATTGACCGTTTCATAGGGACAATCATCCGACTCGACCACAGATTCCTCATATGTATTTTCCTGCATATCATCTTCCTTTGGAACAAGCGCCTGAAAATGACTCTCCTCTAAGCGATCAAAACTATGTACATAATTTTCGGCCACGATATCTTTTGGTTTTTGAGTGGGCGTTTTAAAAAAGCTTTGCTCTGTAACCCTACATCCTTTATACGTCGTATCAACAAATAATAAGGGTCCCCTTTCATTTGATTTTGCCATATTAAACAAACCTCCCTTACGTTAACCTACTATAATCTATGCAGCACATTTTGAAGCGGTCACTCCCATCTTCTCAAAAAAAGAAGGCGCAGCTTTTGAAGACTTCTCCCGTTGTTTGAAGAGATTAAAACGATTCCAAAAAAAGAGCCGACTCTTTTAATCCCGAACAAACTCCTCCTACAAAGAGCACCATGACCTTCGAAAGATGACGACTTCGTCCTTAACTTAAGTCGCTTACATCAATCGTTTGCTCCTCTAATCATCAAGAGGAAACGCGCGCCTCCCTAAAAAATCATCTCAATGGCTTATCTTTTCTCATATTATCTGATAAAATAGACATGATATCTTGACGTAATAGGTGATAAACGTGAGAAATATTTTAAACAAGTTTAAAGTTTTATTTTATAATCCCATTATTGTTTACTTAATTTTAATTATCGGAATTGGGGTGGTTGCCATCCAATCGGCCTCCCCACTTTTTAAAATTAATTATGCGGCTACGCATGATAATAATGCGTTTAAGCAATTACTCTTTATTGGAATTGGGGCCGTTATCGCGGTATTTATTATCATCATTGGTATTGAACGAATTCGCGCCCTTCGGTGGTGGATCTACGGTTTTTGGATGATTCCGCTTCTTGGACTTTTCGCCTATAAAAAGCTCCACCTTCCGATTCCCTTCGTTAAAGATTTAAATGGAGCCGTTTCTTGGTACGAGCTTCCAGGAGGGTTAGGGACAATCCAACCTTCGGAGTTTATGAAAATCGGGCTTGTTCTCGTCGTGGCAGATATTATCCAACGTCACAATGAACGGTACCCACATATTAGGCGAACCTTCAAAACAGATTTAAATTTATTGATGAAAATTATGGCGGCTATTTTACCCCCATCTATCTTAATTTTCATCCAACCCGATTCAGGGGTAACCATGATTATCCTTTTCTTCATTGCCATCATGATATTTTCTTCTGGCATTCAATGGCGTTACATTTTAACTGTCGGAGGCATCGTGATCGTGCTCATGGCAACCTTCATTTTACTCGTTGGGGTCTTTCCTGAATTTTTAACCGGAACACTCGGAATCGATGCCTATAAATTAAGTCGTTTCTTCGGTTGGTTTGATCCGTTTGGAACGATGGATAAAGACGGGATGCAACTGGCTAAGGGATTACTCGCCATCGGGTCTGGAAACCTCATTGGAAATGGATTTCAAAGTGCCCATGTCTATTTCCCTGAAGCCCACACCGATTTCATTTTCGCCGTCATTGGAATGGATTTCGGATTAATCGGAACGCTTATTACCATTACTTTATGCGGTCTATTTGACTACGAAATCTTAAATACAGCAACGCTTAACCGCGGACATTACAATAGTTACGTTTGTATTGGAATCTTTGGAATGCTATTTTTCCAACAAATCCAAAATATTGGGATGACCATCGGTCTTCTTCCGATTACCGGAATTACCCTTCCTTTTATTAGTTATGGAGGAAGCTCTTCACTTTCCTACATGATTTTATTTGGAATTGTTCTAGCGTCCTATATTGAAGGCATCAAAATCAAACATAATGAAGTCGATTACCATGAACGAACGTTATATTTAAAAACAAAAGCGTATATTAAAGATAATGTTAAATTTGATGATTAAAAAAAGGCTCATTTCTCATAGAGGAAATGAGCCTTTTTTTCGTTCTAAGCATAAACGATGGCTTCTTGAACTTTAAGGAAATAAACATAACACGACACTGTTTTAGTGGGATAAATTTCTTTAATGGCTTTTGAGTAATATTTCATCTGAACAGTGTAACGCTCTTTTAGTTCTTCATATTGCTCCTTAAAATCACGCACGTAATCTGTCTTATAGTCAATAATTAAAACTTCATCCTCAAATTCTGCTAGTAAATCAATAACCCCTTGTAATAAAACTTGTGACCCTTTATCTTCCGTCAATTGAATTAAGGTCATAAAGGGAACTTCTTTTTTAATGGTGATCGCCTGGGCTAACCGGTGATACAACGCACTCTTCGTAAATTCCAAGACGTGGTGTAGGTCAATTTTATCAGCCATTAGCGGGGTCATCATTTCCTTCTCAATCACCCGTTGTTTCATCTCCATTAAATCCGCTAACGTATAATCTAGACGAATCGGTAAATGTTGCATAAACTGGTGCAATGCCGTCCCTGCCTCAGGTCCACTTACTTGCTTTTCCTTCATAAAAGATGGCCGATCATAGGCTACCGCACGTTTCACTTCTGGTACGCCCTTTATCAATGGGGTTGTTTCCTCTTCCTTTCTTTGGGAAACGGATTGCTTCGCTTGGATTTCTACAAGAGATTGATAAGGATATTGGCGTTGAAACACCTTTTCAAAATCAATGACCGGTGGTGTCACTCCATGATGTTGATCATTCACATCCGTCTCATTCAATTCCTCGTATGCGGATACGACACGTATCTCCCATTCACTAGAATCATCAATCCATAACGGTTGTTGTTCGCAATATATAGCACTAATTTCCTTTGAATCCCGGTGGCGAAGAACCGCTGGAATCAACCAATCTCCGTAACTTTTAGCCTGCATTCTAGCTGTCATAGGCAGTCGATCCCCTGACTGCATCACGATCTCACTCATCGAAGCTAATTTTTTTTCTACGTCAAAAACACCTGTAAAAATAAGCTTCGATTGGGCTCGTGTCATCGCAACATAGAGCAGTCGCATCTCCTCGGCTAACATTTCTTTATGAATCATCGCTCCCACAATATTTTGGGCCATCGTCTTTTGTTTAAGACGAAGATGAGGATCGATATATTTCACAGCGACTCCGTAGTTTTTGTGAACTAAGTAATTTCCGAGTTCATCTTGGCGGTTAAACGTTTTATGAATTTGAGAAACAAAAACAACTGGAAACTCTAATCCTTTGGACTTATGAATCGACATCACACGAACCACATCTTCCGTAGCCGTCACGGTTTTTGCCTTTGCGAAATGTTTTCCTAAAGATTGCATCCGTTCAATATACCGAACAAAGCCGTAGACACCTTTTTTCGTTGTCGTCTCATACATTCGTGCCTTATCTACAAAGACATCCAAATTGGCTCTTCTTAAATATCCGTGAGGAAGCCCTAAGACAAATTCATAATACAACGTTTGCTCATAAACAAGCGTAATCAATTGCGAAAGGGGCATCGTCTTCGACTTAAACCTCCATTGCTCCACACATTGAACAAAATGATTCGCCTTTTCTTTTAACAGGGAATCCTCTCCCTCTTTAGCATAGTGACGGACAAGATCATAAAAAGAGGTCGCCTTACTAAACACCCGAATCATCGATAATTCCCGCTCACTAAAGAAAAAGAGTGGCGAACGCATCAATCCAGCGAGTGGAATATCTTGATAAGGATTATCAATTACCTTTAAGCAGGAAACTAAATTAATAATTTCTATAGACTCAAAAAGATCTGTGTTTTGCTCCGTAAATAATGGAATATGATAGCTCCTAAACACATCTTGAAAAATCGTCACACTTCCTAACGATCGCATTAAAATAACGATATCCTGATATTTTAAAGGGCGATAACTTCCCTTTTTGCGATCATAAATTTCTTGCCCTTGGCTCATCCACTGTAAAATTAATCGAGCAATATGATGAGCCTCCACTTCCACCGCACTTAAATCCACGTCGCTTTCCTCATCAAATTGAGGTTTATCAATTAAATGAATCTCACTTTTATTAAACGCATCATTCGCTTCATTTAAAACCCCAAGCTTTAATTGAGCTGCTTCATCATAAGCAATTTCACCCACTTCTTCGTCCATGACCTGCGTAAAAACATAATTAGTAGCGTCTATCACTTGTTGATGTGAACGGTAATTTTTCATCAAGTCTATTTTATTTCCATCTGGTTGAGGAGTAGAAAATCGATGATATTTTTCTTGAAAAATACCTGGTTCGGCTAAACGGAAGCGATAGATTGATTGCTTCACATCCCCTACCATAAAGATAGGAATCTTTGGTTTAGCGACACTTGCAATTGAATGAATAATATATTCCTGCATCGAATTTGTATCTTGATATTCATCAATCATAATTTCTTTAAATTGGCGATACACTTCTTTGGCAACTTCTGTTGGCTTCCCACGATCCGTTAATAATTGGAGAGTGTTCCATTCTAAATCAGAAAAATCTAACATTTGTCGCTCATGTTTGGCTTTCATAAAACGTTCATGAAATAAAAAGACGAGTTTTGATAGGGCGATGACAAGGGCTTGGCTCGCTTTAAAATGTTGATGATGTGTTTCATTCGTATATACAAAATATTTTTCTTCGAGTTTGCCAATTCTCTTTTTAAAGGCATCGCGGGCCTTTTTACTTTGCTCATGTGCCTCTTTATCATATTGCTTCGCATTAAACCTTGGGAAAGTAGCTAACTTTGTTCCCTTAAACGCCTCGCGTAACTCAGCATACGTCGCCTGGGCTCCCTCTTTTAAACGATTTAAGTATTCAAGGTCTTGCGGATAAACATCGGTTGGATATTTATGTGCCACGCCCATCACTTCCGCATCTTGCGCAAACGCATATGCCTTTTTCAAATCTAATAATGCCTCATCAATAACAGGTGACATCAGGTGATTTAATTGCTGATAATACCCCCACGTGCTTAAGTCATCGCCCTCCCACTGATATAAGTCAGGCAATTCCTTAAGCCACTGCTCCATATGAGGATTTGATCGAGCGAGTTCATAAACTTTTAAAACCATCGTCTTTAATGCTTCATCATCTCGATCACTATTAAAACTCTCACTTAATTGCACATACGCTTCATCGTCTTGTTCCGCTAACTCATCAAATAGCGCCTCAATCACATCATCTTGCAAGATTCCTACTTCAATATCATCCGCAATCTTAAAAACAGGATCCAGTTGTAACAAATAATAATATTTTCGAATCAACTTATTACAAAAAGCATGAAAGGTTGAAATATTAGCCGATGCAATCTTATTTAATTGAGTTGCTAATAACACATCATGCGGATGGAGTGCCAGTTCCTGCTCAATCCGCGAACGAATCCGTTGCTTCATTTCAGCAGCGGCCGCTTCAGTAAAGGTTAGAACTAATAGTTCATCAATATTAATCTGATCAATTAAAATCTTCTGAATCATCCGCTCGACTAATACTGCTGTTTTACCTGAGCCAGCACCTGCTGAAATTAATAAATCATGCCCCTTTTCATAAATCGCTTGCCATTGCTCATCATTCCAAATGGCATCTTGAGGCTTCTTTGGTAAATTACTCATCATCACCCGGTCCTCCATCCTCTAATCGACACTTCATTGCCTCTAGGGCAACCTCGGTCTTCATTTTAGGTAATACACGCCACTCATTTCCAACAAAGTCTAAATCAAATTGGCAAATCCCTCGATATTGACAGTAATCACACGCCGTCTTTGATCCGTGTTTCGTCGGATTAATTTTTAAATGGCCCTTTGTAATCTTGATCGCTGAGTCCTCAATCATTTGGTTCGTATACTCGCGTAACAACTGAAGTGAATCATTCGCTAAAATAGCATTACCTCGGGATGAAAAACTCCCATCTTTCTTTAACGTAATCGGAACAATATCACTTTTACTTTGCTCCCCTAACCGTTGATCACTGAGATGTACAACATCATAGTCCTCAGGTAAATAGCCATTCATTTTATATTTTTCATACTGTAATTGCTCTACCTTTTGTTCATAGGCTTCCTGACGCAGTAAATCATCTATATCATGACTAATAAATGGCCGATGGACGTGAAAATAAAGCAGTCCCCCGACCTCAGCTGGTAAATCAATCAATTGCAAGGCATTTGAAACCACGATATCTAAATAAGTTAATAACTGGAGGCTCAATCCATAGTACACTTTATCCAATTCTAATTCTTTATCACTTGATTTATAATCAATAATCCTTAAATAGGCACGGTCCCCCGCTTCATTTTTAGCAACATCCACGCGGTCAATAACCCCTTTTAATGATAATCTAAACCCATGAGGTAACTCCCGTGCCTTCAGATGAATCCCAGATGTCCCATGAACATCAAATGGTAATTCAAAAAATAGCGGTTTAAATAAACTATGTTGGCCTTGATACTTTAAGCCTAGCAAGGTTTTAGACACAACTTGAGTCAATCGTTCCGTTAACTTCATCATTCGTTTACTTTGACGTAAAACCCTATAGAGTAATTGTTCACTTAATTCATCTGCTACTAAGCGAGCTAACGTCTGACATTCCTGAACACTTAAGTCGGAAAATGAGCGATTTTCTCTTTTTATCATTTCAGATATTCTCTTTAATGCTTCATGATAAAGTTCCCCAATATGAGGTAAATCCAATTGATACGTCGGACGCTCTTTTAAACGTAATCCATATCGTAAATAATGGGCAAACTCACATTGATTAAATAACTCTAGTCGTGAAACACTAGCTACAATTTCCTCACTATACAATTGTTTGGTTAGTTGCTCATCTAATGAAACCACATCATTTTGGTAATTCAAAATATTCATAATCGTCTGATAGATTAACGGTTGCTTCTCTTTATAATAATTCAATAACGGTTCATAATACGCTCGCTGGCTGGCATCCTGTTTTAATACAGCAATTAAATGTGCAACTGTTTGGGAGTGGGTCGTTAGATGTTCATAGACATCTTCCTCCGATTCACGTCCGATGTGTTGTTCAACCGACTCCTTAAACATGTTTTTTAAATGCGTATAGATGTATGAGGGTAAAAATTCTTTTCCTTCATCATTACTAGTTGCATAAGAGAGCGTTAACGAAAGTTTAGGGGAAGTGAAAACCGTATATAAAATAAATTGTTCATCTACTTGTGCCTGGATTAGACTAGGTGAAAGCTCAATTCCAAACGATTTTAATGCCTCGCGTTCAGTCTCGCTCAATAGACTAATTTCGGTTAATGTTTTAGGAATTTTCCCTTCGTTCACACCAAGGACAAATGCATGTTTAATCCCGTATTGGGAAGGGTCGCTTAAATCCCCCACCAATTGATAACGAGAACGACGAAGTTCACCTACTGCCACTTGATCTAATCGTGGAGGTACCGTCGCATAAACCATCTCTTCAAGTCCGGCCTTAAAGATTGGCACAAAATCATCTAAACTTACTGTTTCCTCCTGCCCAATTTCCACAAGTTGTTCAAAAAGAGACAGAAGTTTATTCCAAACTTGGGCGTGACGCTTATACAGTTGCAAATCTCCAAGTTCCTCCGCACTCTCTTCAAATAGGGCTAATTTTTGTGGAATGTGGCAATCCTCTAAAAAGGTGAACAATGCGATCGCGTAATCTTTATACGTTTTCGCTCCTTTAAAGGCGTGTTCAAGTGATAAAATGGCCGTACTAATCTCATTCTTTAATTGGTTGATTTGTCGTTCCAACTCTAAATCGTCGTCCGTTTTGACGTAACCACGCCCAAGTCCCTGATAACGATCATAATTCCATTCTTCTTCACTGATCCAATCCGCCTTCTTTAAATTTCTTGTTAAACAATAGTTTTCAAGTTGATCCACTTGGCGTTGGTAGGCTTGATAGGCGGTATAAAAAGACTGCCCCTTTTTAAATCCTTCAACATTCATAAAGAGCCCCGTTTTAATCACCGTAAAAAGCGTATCATGACGCCAACGTGATAAAATAACATCAAAAATATGATAAATCAGCATCATCAACGGATGATGAAGCATGGATTCTTTATAGTCTAAGAAAATAGGAATTTCAAATTTGGGGAAAATAGCCGCGATTAATTCATCATAAGCAGCCGCGTCCCCCGTATAAATCGCAAGATCACTATATGCATATCCTTCATTGTGAACGAGATGATAAATTCTTTTGGCAACCTCTTCAACCTCTACACGTTGATTAGCTGCTGCAAAAAAGGAAACCCCCTTTTCATTTGAAGGAGATAAAGGCGCTTGTAAAAAATGCTGTTCTAAATGTTGAAGTGCAGGCGACTGATGAAAACGAGACTTGGCATTCGATGATATTTCAACGATTTCATAATCAAGTCCACGTTCAGTCGCCCCTGCTTGTAAACGTTGCAACGTACGTCTTGGTAACTCAAACACTAGGCTTTGATCATTTAGATCATGCGTCAATACAATCGTGACAGACTTGGCATATTTCATCAGTTGAAATAAAATGAGTTCTTCCTGCTTATTAAAGATATGATACCCGTCCACGTAAAAATCGCTAGTCGCAACCGTCTGGCTGTTCGCAATTTGCTCGCTTAAAAGCGTATAATAATCCTCGCTCATTAAATATTTATTCCATGAGACATGTTCAAAGTTTTCATATAAAATCGCTAAGTCATGAATTTTTTTTAACGATTGAAGTGAGCCATTAATCCCTTCCTTTAACTCGTTAGCACAAGCAAATAGCTGAGACGGGCTTACACAATAACTCTTAAATTCTGAAATCATTTCACTAATTTTATTAATAAAGCCCGGTTTATTTGCATAATACGGAAATAATGCAAGATCATCCTTCTTTTCCGTCATGACTTTTTGCAGTAAAATCGCTAGCCCTACCTCATCTAAATGATATCGGCTTAACCCGCCTGTTTCCTGTAAAATACGATATGCAAAACGATTAAAACTAAGTCCCTGTACGCGCATCAGGCTCGGATATCGACTTTGTTTTAATAATTGATATTCCATATGAAATGACATTTGGTCAGGAATTAACACATAAATGGGGTCACCTTGAGGTAACTCATCGCAGGCCTGTTTTATTTCATCTAAAATAACACGGGTTTTTCCAACACCCGATCGTCCTATAATAAAACGAATACTCATCCTCTCACCTCTTATTTCTTTTCCTATAATATGGCTGATTCTAATTCCCGTTAAACACGGCTTCTGCAAACAACTAGCCGATTAAATCTATGGATTTTCCTAATTAACAGCCACCTCTTTTACCGATTCAGACATTCACTTCCTCTTAGGCGGCATTCAGTCACATGTCTTGGCATCCTCATGACACGACTTCATTCACCTTGATGAGGGCGGAAACATGTCTCCTCATTTCCTCCAATCATTATCGTTATATTTAAACCCGACGTTCATGTTACCTTTTATAAGTCTCCCCTAATTAGGCATCCTTACACGCCCTCAAGTCTCCTATCGTTGAATGAAGTTCGACTTGAAATAGGTTGCATTGGCTCATCCGATGGAGGGTCTACCTTATTTCTCGCCTCCTGATGTATAAAAAAGACAACTGCCAATGAGTTGTCTTTTTTATACATTATTTTAAAGCATCTTTTAAAGCTTTACCTGCTTTAAATGCTGGGTATTTACTCGCTTCAATTTCAATTGTTTCTCCAGTATGTAAATTGCGTCCTTGACGAGCAGCACGTTCACGAACCTCAAAAGTTCCAAACCCTACTAAAGCAACTTTATCATCCTCTTGTAATGCTTCAGTTACTGTTTCAATGTACGCACTTAAAAATTTATCTGCTTCTTTCTTTGTTAACTCCGCCTTTTCAGCGATTTTATCTACTAATTGAGAACGATTCATAAATTTTAAATACCTCCTAAGATGTTTCATTGCAAATAAAAGTTTACCATACCCTCTAGTGAGGTTGCAAACATTTATTTGCCTATTTTCCTCTGACATACTATTTTATCCTATTATGTAATAAATTAATGATTCCTAGTCACTATTTTATTAAATTATATTAAAAATTCTCTCATCAAGAAGACGATGAGAGAATTTTTTGGATAAATTATAGCATAATCGCAATTAATCCACCATTACCTTGGTTAACAATCTTGATTAATGTCTCTTGTAATTTCATGCGTGCATTTTCTGGCATTGAGTATAATTTAGCAGAAATTCCATCGCGGACAATTTCGCTTAAACAACGACCAAAGATTTCAGTTGACCAAATTGATAATGGATTTTCATCTACATCTTTTAAGATGAAATCAATTAAATCTTTACTTTGTTGCTCTGTTCCGATGATTGGTTCAAAAACAGATTCAACATCTACACGGATCATATGAATTGATGGGGCAATAGCTTTTAAGCGAACTCCATAACGTGATCCTTGTTTTACAACTGTCGGTTGACTTAATGTCATATCCTCAATTGATGGTGTCGCAATACCATATCCTACTTGTTTCACCATTTGTAAAGCACTCGCGATAGGCTCATACTCTTTTTTAATGTTTGCGTAATCTTGTAATAAATACATTAAATCTGCTTTATCTTTGATTGGACCTACTAATTCAGTTAAGATTTGATCATATAACTCATTTGGAACTTTAATTTCTAATTCGGCTAATCCAACCCCTGCATCTAACGCGCTAATATAGCAATCTTCAATGACATCTTCTGCTTTTAACTCTTCAGCTAAATAGTTAATATCACGAAGTTTATAGAATTCGTTTGTACTTTGGTTAATTAATTTTAAGAAGCGTGCTTTTAACCAATTGTCATCACTTAATGCATCTACCCAGCTTGGTAATTTGATATCTAATTCTGATACTGGGAATTCATATAACGCCTCAGTTAAGACACTATAGATATCTTTTTTCGTCATGTTTTCAACACTTAATGGAATAACTGGCACTCCATATTCTTCTTGTAAATCATTACGTAAAGCCGCTACATCTTCTGTTTTTGGATGTGTTGTATTTAATACAACGATAAATGGCTTGTTAATCGCTTTTAATTGCTCAATAACTAACTGTTCAGCCTCTAAATAATCTTCACGTTCGAAGTTTCCAATTGAACCATCAGTTGTCATAACGATTCCAATGTGTGAATGATCTTCAATAACCTTTTGTGTTCCAATGGCTGCAGCCTCAACAAATGGGATTGGTTCTTCATACCATGGAGTGTTTACCATTCGTGGACCTTCCTCAGTTTCATAACCAACTGCACTTGGGATAACATAACCCACACAGTCGATTAAACGAATACTTGCAGAAACTTCACCTTCAACTGTTACATTAACAGCTTGTGCTGGAATAAACTTTGGCTCAGTCGTCATAATCGTTTTTCCGTTTGCACTTTGTGGTAATTCATCAACCATACGTTTTTTTACATTTTCATCTTCAACTAATGGAATAACAAGTGATTCCATAAATTTTTTGATAAACGTAGATTTTCCTGTACGAACCGCTCCTACGACACCTAAATAAAACTCTCCATTTGTACGGGCAACAACGTCTCTCATCAGTTCATTAGTTTCCATAGTGTAAACCTCCATTTTCAATTATATTTGTCACTAACAATGTATGATGCTTATCCTCTACTTTATGAGAGAATTTAAATAAAACTTTTATTTTTTGATCCGACGTTTGAATAAGTCCAAGGATCTTTTCTCACCTAACTCAACAATGAATCAGGTTGCGTTTCCTTCGAATTATATGCACCATTAGCTTAAAGATATGATAACTTTTTTCCAAATTTATCATTTGCTACATCGTGGGGAATAAAAAAGAGGGTGCGTTTTTTGAAACGCACCCTCTTTTTTATCTTTTTAAAACAAACTCCCACTTACATCATCATTTTCAATAATTGATCCATATCTGTTGGAACTTCACCATTAAGAATCATTTTTGTTAACTGATCTTCTACTGATTTATCCACTTTACGACCAACAATTGAACCAACACTTTGAATTAATGCACGTACTTGCTCTTCATTTTTCAAATCCATTCCTGAGGCTTGATCTGCAATATTAAAAATTTCATCTTGATTAATATTTACATCTTTCCCACAACGTCCAAAAAGATTATTAAACATAAATAAAACCTCCTCATGTCTCATGTTCAATATAACATATGACATCAGGAGGTAATTTGTGACTAATGACCTATTAATTTAACTTTCCTTCAAAAAAAAGCATCTCATTAATAAAATTCTGGTTTCATCTCGCGACTCATTAATTGATTAATGGCTTCACGAGGATCTAATTTATTAAAAATCACTTCATAAACCGTTTCTACAATTGGCATTTCAATATTTAATGCCTGCGCCATCTCATAAGTTGCCTGACAAGTTCTAACTCCTTCAACGACCATCGTCATACTATCAAGAGCCTCTTGAAGATTCGATCCATTTCCAATTTTATATCCAGCTTGCCAATTGCGACTATGTACCGACGTACAAGTTACAATTAAGTCTCCAAGTCCACTAAGACCACTAAATGTTTCTTCGTTCGCACCTACAGCAACCCCAAGACGTTTAATTTCTACAAGTCCTCGTGTAATTAATGCCGCCTTTGGATTATCACCATAACCAAGTCCAGCTAAAATTCCTGCCGCTAAAGCAATCACATTCTTAATCGATCCACCAATCTCTACTCCGATTAAATCATCCACACGATAAACGCGGAAATAATCATTCGTAAACATTTTTTGAACCTCATTCGCACGGTCTACGACTGTCGCCGCACAAGTAACCGTCGTCAAAGAACGTTGAATAACTTCCTCAGCATGTGATGGTCCTGTTAAAGCAACAAACGCCTCTAAATAATCGGCATTAATCTCTTCCATAACAATCTCAGACACACGCTTATGTGTCCCTGGCTCAATCCCTTTACTCGCATTAATAATAACAACCTTATGTGTTAATTGCGTATTAATCGTTTTTAAAACGTCACGAATCACTTTCGTTGGAACAGATAACAAAATAAACTCTGCTTCTTTTAAGGCCTCTTTCAAATCAGTTGTCGCTCGTAAAGAAGATGGCAATTCTACCTCTTCAAAAAATCGAGCATTACGATGATTTTCATTCACATCTTTGACGATGTCTGCATTTAAATCATATAACATCACCTGATTTTTATTATCACATAAAACTTGCGCTAAGGCTGTTCCCCAACTTCCAGCTCCCACTACTGTTATATTTTTAACCATTATAAATCCTCCTCATTATATACCTGTTAATCCCTATTTCTTGCGATAATATGAATAGGTGTTCCTTCAAATCCAAACGCCTGACGCATACAGTTTTCTAAATAACGCTTATATGAAAAGTGTAATAACTCAGGATCATTAACGAAAACAACGAATGTTGGCGGTTGAGTAGACACTTGAGTTGCATAGTAAATGCGTAGACGTTGTCCATTATGCGTCGGTGTTGGATTCATCGCAACTGCATCCATAATTACATCATTTAAAACATGAGTAACCACACGTTTTTTATGATTTTCTGCCGCCATATTTAGTGGTTCAAATAACGTGTGTAAACGTCGTTTCGTTAATGCTGATAAGAAAACAATCGGAGCATAATCTAAAAACGCCATTTCGGTACGAATTAAATCTTCCCACTCTTTCATTGTTTTATCTGTTTTTTCAATCGCATCCCACTTATTAACAACGATGACAACTGCTTTACCAGCCTCGTGTGCATACCCCGCTACACGTTTATCCTGCTCGATTAATCCCTTCGAAGCATCAATGACGATTAAACACACATCACTGCGATCAATGGCGCTAAGCGCACGAAGAACACTATATTTTTCAGTGGTCTCATACACTTTCCCTCGCTTACGCATTCCGGCTGTATCAATTACAACATATTTTTGTCCATCTTTCGTAAATTCCGTATCAATGGCATCACGAGTCGTCCCAGCGATATCACTTACAATAACACGTTCTTCCCCTAAAATGGCATTTGTTAATGATGATTTTCCAACATTCGGTCTTCCGATGAGTGAAAATTTAATCACATCTTCTTCGTAATCTCGTCCTTTTTTATCCGGCATTTGTAAAACGATTTGATCGAGCATATCCCCAAATCCAATACCATGAACAGCAGATGTTGCAATCGGATCACCTAATCCAAGTGAATAAAATTCATAGATTTGATCTCTGAAATTAACATCATCCACCTTATTTACAACAAGAATAACTGGTTTGTTAGTTTTATATAGCATATTTGCAACTTCTTGATCGGCCTGAGTGATTCCGTCGCGAGCATTCGTTACAAATACGATGACATCCGCCTCATCCATTGCGATTTCCGCTTGATGTTTAATTTGTCGAACAAATGGTTCATCACCAATTTCAATTCCACCTGTATCAATCACGTTAAACTTACGTGTTAACCATTCCCCGCTACTGTAAATACGATCACGAGTAATTCCAGGTTCATCTTCTACAATCGACACACGTGATCCTACAATTCGATTAAAAATCGTTGACTTTCCAACATTTGGTCTTCCGACAATTGCTACTACAGGTAATACCATGTTGTCACCTTCTTTCACCTTTCCAAAAAAAATACATCGTTAATATTATAGTAGTTTTTGACTCCATTAGTCAAATTTTCAAGAATAAAAATAAAAAGGGGGAAATCCCCCTTTTTCCTATCGCTATCTTAGTAAACGTTAATCCATTAGGAAGCTTGTCTTTTCTTAAAAAATCTAAGCTCAACAGTGAGATGTCATAAAAATCTTACGTTGAAGCGTATTTCATGTTCTGATGCCCTCTTGTAGTTGGCTCAATCTTTCAAGTTAACAATCAAAAAGATATTATAATAAATTTTTTAATGCATCCCCGAATAAGTCCCCTAATGTTTCGTTTTCCATCGCCTCTTGTTTTTGCATATAGTTATTAAATTCTTCACGTTCTGCATCTTCAACAATACGGCGAATGCTTAATTCTAATTTAAATTGTTTAGGTTCAAAACGAGTGACTTTAACCTCGACTTCTTGCCCAACTGTTAATACGTCTTCCACACGAGAAATACGTTTTTCCGTGATTTGATTCATTGGTAGAAAACCAACTACATCTTCTTCGACTGCAACGAATGCTCCGCGGTCATTAGTCGCCACAACCGTTCCTTTCACAACATCTAATGTTTTAAACGTTACCGATTCCCAAGGATTTGATTTCACTTGACGTAACGATAATCCTAAGCGATGTTTTTTCGCATCTAATGAAATAATTTTAACTTCCACTTCATCCATTGGAGCTACCATCGATGCCAATTTCATCTGAGGATTCCATGATGCCTCTGTGTAATGACATAATCCTTCAATGTATGGAGCCACTTTAATAAATGCTCCTAAATCTGTCACATTCGTTACTTGTCCCTTAATTACATCCCCAACCTGATGACCAAACGCCACCCATGGGTCTTGCTCTACTTGTTTAATTGACAAGGCAAGGCGATGATTTTTATTATCCATCGATAGGATACGAACGCGAACAGTTTGACCTTCTGACACTACCTCATCTAATTTTGCCTTATGATCCCATGATAATTCAGATAAATGAACTAACCCTTCAACACCTGCTGCAACTTCTACAAAGGCTCCAAAATCCATTAAACGGACCACTTGCCCATCTAATACATCTCCAACTTGGTGTGTTGAAGCAAACTGTTCAAATGGCGTCATTAAAGTTGCCTTAATTGATAATTGTAATTTTGTTCCATCAATTTTAATGACTTTCGCAGATACCTTTTGCCCGACTGTTAAGGCATCCTCAACATTTGCCACCGGTAAATGAGAAATTTCAGAAATATGAACTAATCCTTCTAACGAACCAAAGCGAACGAATGCCCCATATTTTTCGATACGAACAACTTCACCTTCAACGATTTCTCCAAGTGCTAATGTTGAAAATTGTTCATCGCGTGCCGCTTTTAATTGTTCTGCAATCACCATTTTACGTGATACTTTAATTTTACGGTTGCGAGCGTTAAATTCAACAATTCTCACAGGAATCTCTTGTGAAACGTATTGATTTAAGTCAGAAACGTATTTAACATCAATCATATTAGCTGGTAAGAACGCCTCTAATCCAATATTTACAATTAAACCGCCCTTAACAACACGTTCTACTTTCGCGACTAATGTTTCACCTTTTTCAAAAGCCGTTTTTAATTCTTGGAAACGTTCGTATTCAAGTAAAGCACGGCGCGATAATAAAATTTGCTCGTCATCAACTTTCTTAATCATCGCTTTTATTTTATCACCGATTTTAACTACATCTTTGGCAGAATCCACTTTATCTAATGTTAATTCATTTAAATAAATCGTTCCTTCTGTTGCTCCATGAATATCAACCGTAACCTCTTGATTTGTTACACGAACAACTTCACCTTCAATGACATCATTCACTGCTGGTAAGTCAAAATTAGCCATTGATAGAACTTCACTCATCGTCATTTCTTCTGGATTTTGTTTCATTAAACTTCCCCACCTTTTTTTACAATATTTATAATTGCATCAACCGCCTCATCAATTGTTAAATCAGACGTATCGACGACAATTGCATCCTCTGCTTTCGTTAAAGGAGAATGTTCACGTGTTGAATCTAACTTATCGCGTAATTCGATTTCTTCTTTTAACGTTTCAAAATCACACGCAATTGATCGGCGTAAGTTTTCATCATAACGACGTTTTGCACGAACATCCACCGATGCTGTCATAAAAATTTTATAATCGGCATTTGGTAAAACATTCGTTCCGATATCGCGCCCATCCATTACCACATTATCCGTTTTAGCATATTCAATTTGACGATTTTTTAATTCATCTCGAACAAATCGAATAGCTGAAACAGCTGATACATTTTGTGAAACAATAGGTTGTCGAATCGCATCTGTTACATCTACCTCATCTAAAAATACTTTTTTATCATTCGTTAAACGAATCGTTGTATTTTTAAGCATCTTCGCAATTGTTTCTTCGTCTGTTACATCCACTTTTTCATTTAACGCCTTTAGCGTTACTGCACGATACATCGCTCCTGTATCGATATAAATGTATCCTAACATTTGAGCTACTTTTTGAGCAATTGTACTTTTTCCTGCTGCTGCTGGTCCATCAATTGCAATTACTTTAGAACGAACCATATTATCACCTCGACTTGTCCTTATTTTATCACATTATTTTACTTGTAAACAACCACAAAATGGGGACTTCTCACAATTGAACCTCCCCCTTATAAAAATAAACTAAACAAAAAAAGAACAACCTTCCGTTTTTGTTTAGTTTACATTTAACTAGCCCTCCGTTATCGTCTAGGCAAGGGCCTTTTCGACCAAGAGGTAAAACACAATCTTAAGTTTTCCATCCAAACTAGGAGTAAAGCGATGCCGTTTAAAATAAAAGTTGTTTTCAACTCTAAATCCATTTAAAATAACATCAAACATGCGATGATTAAAAGTAAAATCATTCCTGCTGATAAAAAATAAATGAACAAATAATTGACGCGATCCGAACGTTTAGGCAAGCTTAACTTACGCTCCTCATTTAGTGCATCTACAACAGCATCTTGATCGTTTAAGTAAAGAGCTTCTAATGTCGTTGATACCGATTTATCCACTTGCTCTTCCTCATTTTTTTCATCAGCAATCGTAGATTGCTGTAACTCAGACCATGCACAATCATCTAAATCCACTTCGGAATTAAAAATCAACTCAATATTCTTATTAAAAATATCGTCTTGATAATTAGAATTCGACGTTTGTTCATTCTCGATAATATCGCTAAAAATAGAGCTAATACATTCGCCCTCTGTCTGTAACCTTTTTAAACGACCATAATCATGTTGAACAAGTGCATCCAAATAATCTAAATCTGTATCTATTATCTCTTCTAAATCTGTATATTCTTCAACTTCGTTGTCTGACATTATCAATGATACCCTCTCTTTAGTTGGCAACTCATCTTCAAGTGGCTCGATTGGAACCGATAATAGTTCCTGTTCTAATTGTTCCCACTCACTAAAATCCTCATTTTTAATCATTTGAGTAATTTTCGAATAAGTCGTCACCCCGTACTTTTCTTGTAACAGTCTCATCATTTCCTGAGATCGTGTCGCTAACTCTTTTCTTCCCGGAGCCCGTCTCATTTGTAAACTTTCATTGGCCTCTAAAGCTGATGACATAATTTCTGATAATCGTGAGGAGATGGACTCTTGTAAGGCCTCTGATTTTAATTCTAAATTAGAGGCTACCGAATGAGACGGTACGTCCTCTTCACATGCATTAAAATAAACCTTTCTTAATTCAGAATAATCTGCTTTCTGTTCCATCTCACTCACACTCCTTTTTATTCAAAATACCGTTTATCTAACGGATCGTTACCTTCAAAAATAAAATTTTCATGACCATCTCGCTCGCCTAAAGGACAAATAGTCATTGATATATAGGAATCGACGAATTGTCGAAGCTTCTTATCACTTTATTTTATATTTTGTAAAATATTCACTGAGGACTTAGTCATTATATCATAAATTTATTTTATTTAGCGCATTAAATTTGAATTTTTTTGTCTTTTTAGTTTATAATATACATGTAATTCAAATGAATTATATATTCTTAATCACAATTCTTGTAAGGGGGATAAATTAATGGCTAAATTCACAAAAGTTAACAAAGATGAATGTATCGCATGTGGTGCTTGTGGTGCCGTAGCACCAGACGTATTCGGATATGATGATGAAGGATACGCTGAAAACATCCTTGAAGGAGATAACAACCAAGGTGTTGTTGAAATCACTGATTTAGAAAGCGATGTTATCGACGCAGCTGAAGGATGCCCAACTGAGGCAATCGAAGTTCAAGATACACCTTTTAACTAATTAAGCCAAATACTACGTTATTATGTAGGATTTTTAAAAACTTATACAAAAAAAGCTTATTATTTTAACAATAATAAGCCTTTTTTTATTAAAGGCGAGAGAAACAAAAAGAATTTAATCCTTTTACTTTCCTACTCACCTCATAAAAGGGTATGAAACGGGCGATAAAGTTTCTAATCATGAGAACTTTATCGCCCGTTTTTTGATGTTTATCTTTAAAATTGACGCATTTTTGTAAACTTAACTTTTGGCTTCTCTCTCTTATCATTCGCCATTGAGACTAATGTCTTTACCTCATGTGGTGTCAACGGACGGAACTCCCCTGCCGCAAGACCAACCACATCGATGCAACCAAACTGCTCACGACGTAATTTTTTTACAGGAAAACCAATCGCATCAAACATTTTTTTTACCTGATGATACTTCCCTTCATGAATGATCAATTGAACAAGTGACGATTGATTCTTTTTATCCACTGAAATTAAACGGGCGCTCGCAGGCTTGGTCTTATAACCATCAACGACAATCCCTTTAGCTAACGGTTTTAAACTTTCCTGTGTAACAATTCCCTTTACACGTGCTAAATAAACTTTATCAATTTCCCCACTCGGATGCATCATTTTGTTCGCAAAGTCTCCATCGTTGGTTAACAATAAAACACCCGATGTATCGTAGTCTAAGCGTCCAACAGGATAGAGTCGTTCCGAAACTTTATCTTTAAAAAAATCTAAAACAGTTCGACGATTTTTCTCATCAGAAACAGTACTAACAAAACCACGTGGTTTATGTAAAACGTAATAAACCTTTTTTTCTCGTTGAAGCGGGATTCCCTCAACTTCAATTTTTTCTTTTCCTGTCACCTTAACGCCTAATTCGCGCACTACTTTATCATTAACAGTTACTTTTCCTTCTAAAATTAATTGCTCCGCCTTACGTCGGGAAGCAATCCCTGCATGGGCAATAACCTTTTGCAATCGTTCCATGTAAAACCCTCCAATCAGAAATGACGCTAAATTCGACAAGAATCTAGATGTAACACTCATTTTACCTTTATTATAAGTAAAAATCAATGTTTAATCCTATGGAAGAGAAATTTCACATGCTATTTATCTTTTATCCAAAGAAAATAGAAACAGACACAATAGCAGCAATAAACCCAATTAGGTCAGCCGTTAATCCTAATTTTAGCGCGTGCTTCATCTCACTCAACCCTACCGCGGCAAAATAAACAGTAATGATATAAATCGTTGTATCTGTACTTCCCTGCATGATTGAGGCTAGACGTCCAATACCCGAATCAGGACCATAAATAGAAAGTAAGTCTGATGTCACACTAAGGGCCGCTGATCCTGACAGGGGCCTTAAAAACATCAGAGGTAACACGTGAGCATCCACGCCAATGGCTGTTAGAATAGGATCTAATAGATTTGCGATAGCGTCAACGATTCCTGAGGCCAAAAAAACCTTAATTCCAACAATCATCCCGACAATATTAGGAACTAAAGACACCGTTGTCCTCATCCCCTCTTTTGCCCCCTCTACAAAGTGATCAAAGGCATTCGTTTTGTTCACAAAAGCCATGACAAAAACAGAAAGCAAAAAGATTGGTAAAATGTATACACTGATTGCCCCCATCTACTCACCCTCTTTCCTGTCGTTTTCTAACAACACCCTCACCAGAGGAAGGAATCCGTTTCATTCGACTATAAATATTATGAATCAACAATCCCCCAATGGTCGTAATGCCAGAAGCAAAAAGAATGGGTAAAAAAACCTCACTCGGATTTGTTGAGTGATACATATGACGAATCCCAATAATCGTTGTTGGAATTAAAGTAAATCCCGCGGTATTCATAACGAGCAACGTATACATCTCAAAGCTCGGACGTGCAGGATCAGGATTTGTTGCCTGCAACTCCTTCATGGCCTTAAGACCCGTTGGAGTTGCTGCACTTCCAAGCCCTAATAAGTTACTCACCATATTGGTCGTTAAATATTTCAAAGCTGGATGTCCCGCTTTAAGCTTAGGGTATAAAAACCGAGTCACTGGCGTTAAAACCT
Organism: Turicibacter faecis; assembly: GCF_037076425.1. Classification (NCBI taxonomy): domain Bacteria; kingdom Bacillati; phylum Bacillota; class Erysipelotrichia; order Erysipelotrichales; family Turicibacteraceae; genus Turicibacter; species Turicibacter faecis. The sequence continues at coordinate 1,565,167 of NZ_AP028127.1, forward strand.
TGCAAAGCAAATCAAGCATTTTTGCATGATTTGCCACCTGTAAAATTCCTGTCCAAAACACCATGATTCCTGCTAAATAAATAAGCAAATCAATCGCTTCCTGGGCACCTGCCAAAATCGCATCATTGACTGCTGAAGTTGTTCCACTAAAAAAGCCATAAACGATTCCAATTGCGAACAGTCCCATCCAAATTTTATGAATCACTAGAAGCTCACCGCCCCTGTGAACCAATTAACCACTTTTTCAAACCATGATTGCTTTTCAACTTTTGGTTCGATTGCTTTATAAACAGGAATTTCCTGTACCAGCTGCTCATCAATAAATACCTTTAATTGTCCCACTTCTTTTCCCTTCGCTTTCTCATAAAGCGATAAGTCCGTCGTCACCTTCTCACTTCCATCTTTTGCAACAACAACATCGACTTGTTTTTCAATATATAACTTATCTTTAAGCTCGCGGTTTTCTACGTGAATCTCCCCTGGCGTCATTAACGTCTTAACCTCATAATGGTCAAAACCATAATTAAATAAACTCATATGATCATTCCAATCATCACCCGCTTTTAAAGTGACAACAATTAACTCCATCTCATCTTTGCGTGCTGAAGTCACAAGCGTTCGTCTGGCCTGCTTCGTAAAACCAGTTTTCCCACCAATGGCATAATCATAGTAGCCCGTCACTAACTTATGTTTATTATTCCAAACATAAGTGGTCCCATTTTTCGTTGTTGCCTTATGAGTCTTTGTCCCTGTAATTTCTCTAAAAATAGGATTATTCATCGCATATTGCATGACTAATGCCATATCTTTTGCCGTCGATAAATTATAGGTTGTCTCATCTAATCCAGAAGGATTTTGAAATACACTATTCGTCATTCCGATTTCTTGAGCCTTTTCATTCATCATCTTGACGAATCCCTCTTCATCTTCACCCACAAATTCAGCAATCGCCATCGCCGCATCATTTCCTGAGCGAAGCATTAATCCATATAATAAATCAATAAGCTTAACTTGATCCCCAAGCGTTAAATATAACGCAGATCCTACTTGTTGTGTAACGTTCTCCGATACTTCTACCCATGCATCCAAATCCGCATTTTCAATCGCCACAATCGTTGTTAAAATCTTCGTAATACTAGCAATATACATCTGATCATTCGGACACTTTTCATAAAGAACCCGTCCAGTTGATTGCTCCATTAAGATTCCACACTGAGAACTAATTCCCATCGCAGAGGCACGATTTGAATGACTTGTTAATAGGAGTAAAAAGATCATTAGCGTTACGAATATCTTGTTTTTTTTCATTTTTTACTCACCTCAGTCCTGTAACTATTACACTCTATGAGTAGAAGACAAAAAATATCCTTGAATAAAAACACCTGTTATGACAGATTTTTAATAATAATCACGATTTACCCCTTTGGCATCCCTCGTAACAAATCGTCCTTTTGATTCACACTTATCTCTTTTCTTCTTTTTCAAATCATAAAAAAAGGATGAGAATTCATCCTTTTTTGTTCGTACCCGCCTATTTAATCAATTGATAAAACAGTCCATGTTCCTTACAGTAAAAATAAACACGAGCATATTTACGCTTTGGCATCCTAAATTGTAATTGCCACTCCGGATATTGTTTTTTCATGATGAGCGTATCTTCAATAATTGCGGCCGTAAACATAATGTAATGCTCTTTTGTCATCTCATGCGATGTTGTCAAGTAAAATTCACCGTCTACTTCCTCGACCACTAACTCATGCCCTTGTTCCGCCTTACGCGGTGTGAGGGGTTGTAATAATTGATGACAGCACGAAATCGTAGCTTCAGAAATCGATGTTGCAACATTACCGCATTGCGGGCAGACATAAAATTTTGATTGTTTCATATTTCCTCCTATTTGTTCATTTAAGTTTAATTCCCCTGATAACAGGTAATCGACACTTACATTAAAAAATTCTGCTAACTCCGGCAAAACAGAAATATCTGGACAGCCTAGTCCACATTCCCATTTACTCACTGTTTTATCACTTATATTTAAAGCGTTAGCCACTTGTTTTTGGGTTAAATCTCGTTCCTTCCTTAAAAAATAAAGAAGCTCACCTATTTTGTCCACTTGCATCCTTTCCACTCCTTCCTATATAAAAGTTAAGACTTTCTTTAATCTATGACCTCTTCCTTTTCCTTCTTAAACGAATTCCGCTGTTATCCCCCCAGTTAGTTTATCCGCTAAATGAGCAAACAAGGACACTTCCTCCCGCAGGGGCAAGTCGTCTTCCCTTTTACACGATTGATTTAACCTCTTTTCTATTTTAACATTCTCGCTAGCAAATACAATCCACGCTCCATAGAGTTCATCACGTGTAAACTAAAGAAAGCTATCAAATCCCCTTTGGGCGTTTGATAGCTTTCGCATTAAAATCCTTGATTAGTTATAAGTTTTTTTAGGTTTTTTCCCTTTTTTAAGACGTGGCTTTGAATCATCCACTACTTCAGCTGCGATTTCAGCAGACATCGTATTCTTCGCAGCTTTTGCATTTGTGACTTTTTTACTTTTAGGGTCTCTTGGCATCACATTACGCCTCCTTATAAACTAGGATACCTTTTTATTATGCCAAAAAGGGGAAAAAATATTTATTCTTCTTCATCTTCTGAAAAATTAAATAAATCGGATTCTTCTTCTAAGTTAAAATCCGGAGTAATAAACGGTAATTCAGGAAGTTCCTCTAACGTTTTAATTCCAAAGTAATCCAAAAATTCATCCGTTGTCTTAAATAAAATAGGGCGACCTGGTCCTTCTAGACGTCCTCCTTCTTCAATTAATGAAAAGTTTAATAACTTTCTGAGAACATTGTCACTACTAGCTCCGCGGATATTTTCAATTTCATGGCGCGTAATGGGTTGGCGATACGCCACAATGGCTAAGACTTCCAATGCAGCATTTGAAAGACCACGTTGATGTGGATTTTGAATCAGTCGCTTTAAATAAGGGGCGTGTTCCTTTTTCGTTGTCATCTTATAAACCCCTGCCACCTCAATAATTGTTACACCACTACTTATATTTTGATAGCGATCTTTTAATTCCAATAATAAAGAGTTTACCTCGTCTTTATTAACCTCTAATACGTACTCCACTTGTGCAGGTGTAATTCCTTCATCCCCTACCGCAAATAATAATCCTTCTAAAATACCTAAACGTTCTTGCTTAAACAACCTCATCACCTTCTAAACTTGAAATATAAATGTCCTCGTAGTAGCTTTGTTGAGAAATACTAATCTGATTACTTTTAACCAGTTCAAGCAATGCTAAAAAAGTAACAACAATATATTCTTTATCAAATCGCTCAAATAAACTCGCAAAGGCCACTCTTTTTTTATATTTCAATTGCTGACTTAATGACTTCATGCGCTCTTCAACAGAAATATTTTGTGGCACAATTCTCGTCTTTAGGGGCTTTGTTAACTTATGCCGACGTAAAAGCTTTTCAAATGCCGAGATTAATTGCTCAACTTGAAGATTTTGTGGCAACTTCTCGACATGATCAATATAATCAGAAAAATCAATAGGCGGCTTCGTAAAAAATTGTCCTCGCTCTTCCTCTAATTCTCGCAACTCCTTTGTTACCTCTTTATACTGTTGATACTCCACTAAACGTTGAATCAACGCCTCTCTCGTATCCTCTTCATACTCATCTTCTATTTCAACAACCTGTTTTGGCAATAAACTCTTACTTTTAATCTCAATTAATGTCGCAGCCATGACCAAATATTCAGATGCAATTTCAAGTTTCAACTCTTCCATAGCATGTATATAATCTAGGTACTGGTGCGTGATTTCAGATATTTTGATATCATAAATACTCACTTTTGCTTCTTTTAATAAATGCAATAATAAATCAAGTGGCCCTTCGAATGCATCAATTCGCACTTCGTAACCCATAACCCACCTACTTCCTACTAAATACCCTTTCTCTATAAAAACAAGTCACTTTTCTCATAGTTAAGAAAAAAGAGCCCCCTTATAAACCATTGAACGACAAAAGTCTCTCTATAAGTACTAGTTAACCCCCGTTGTACAAAAATAAGCCTAATCTCCCATCTTCATTTTAACGAATTTTTTTATTTTTCTCAATCGTTCTCAAAAAAAAATCAATAATCCTTATATTTCATCGTAAAAACCCCCTCATCATCCCATTTATCGGAATTTCATAAGGGGGCAACAATTATTCAGGTTGAGAATCTTTTTGGGATTGTCGTTGGCGACTGTTATATCTATACGGAATCGGATAGCGAATAATGGCTTTCATTAGCGCCTTAAAGTTAAATGGAACAAGTGGATAGAGATAAGGTTTTCCAAAACTTTTCATCGTTGCTAAGAAAATAAATCCCACTACAATCGCTCCAATATATCCATATAGTCCTAAAAGAGCGGTCGCGATAATAATAAAGAGTTTAAACATCTTATTAGCAAGCCCTAATTCATAACTTGGGGTAACAAATGCACCGATTGCACCGATTGCCACGCAAAATAAAATTTCCGGACCAAATAGACCTACATCAACAGCAACCTGACCAATTAGAATGGCCGAAACAATCCCAAGCGCAGAAGAAATCGCCGTTGGGGTATGAATGGAAGCTAATCGTAAGAATTCCATACCGATTTCACCTGCTAACACCTGAATAACAATTGGAATACTTCCTTCCTCCTGAGGAATTAAAAAGCTCATAAAATCAGGTAAATATTCCGGATGTAACACGAGTAAAAGCCATGTTGGCATTAAGAAAATGGAAACGATAATTCCTACATAACGAATAAATCTTAAAAATGTTCCCACCGCTGGGGTTTGGCGATATTCCTCTACACTTGTGAGGTGATCAAATAACGTAACAGGACCTATCATCACACTTGGTGATGTATCGACAATAATTGCTATCATCCCCTGATAAAGATGGGCCGCAACAACATCCGGTCGTTCTGTATACCTTACTAACGGATAAGGATTATAAACCTGTCCAGTAATGAACTCTTCTAGTTCTTTATCCGTCATTGTTAATCCATCAACCTTCACTTGTTCAATTCGATGTTTCACATCGTCAACCATTTGTTGATCGGCAAGCCCCTCGATGTACATTAAAACAACATCCGTTTTTGATTGATCGCCGACCTTTAAAATAACATTTCTTAACTTACCTGTACGGATTCGGCGACGCGTTAACGCCGTATTAACCACAATATTCTCAGTATACCCATCCCGAGATCCTCGTACGGTTTTCTCCGTATCAGGCTCAGCTGGGCCGCGTCCAGGATAACTACGGACATCAATAACAAATCCCTCTGCTTCGCCATCAACAATCATAGCCACTAGCCCACTCAAGACACTCGTACAAATTTCGTCAATTTTATCCGTGGGTGTGACTTGTTGGTGAACCAATCGATTATGTACCGTTTGTAAAACATCATTGCCGGGGTGCGGTAAGCTGTTGAGTAACAATAATTGTGTCATTAACTCGACTAATAACTCGGAGTCGACCAGACCCGTTACATAATAAATTTGAAGACGACGTCCCATGACAACAATCTCACGCTGTCCGACATCAAAACTTTTACCAATCCCAAGCTTTTCCTCTAATACCTTTTGGGTCTCATCAATATTCTTTTTTATGACTAAATCAGCCTGCGTCGTTTTATCTTCGGCCATAGTATCCCACCTTTCCTCATAGTCATTCATCCATTACCAATCAGCCTTTCGGTTTAAATACGAGAGCGATAATAAAGGCAAATAAAATGGCTGCCGTAATTCCAACAGCGGTTAAATCAAACATCCCCATTCCAATTCCAATAAACCCTAACTGTTCGGATTTTTCCATAGCTCCATGAATCACTGAATGTCCAAAACTCATGATAGGAAGTTGAGCTCCGGCACCGGCAAATTCAATTAATCGATCATAAAGTCCAAATACATCTAGTGCCGCTCCTGTCACGACAAAGCCACATGTAATATGCGCTGGCGTTAACTTAAAAAAATCTAAGATAAATTGTCCGAGGGCACAAATCAATCCACCAACCACAAATGCTTTTAAGAATATCATCTCGACAATCGCTTCTTTCCTTTTATATTTTAAACAACACACTTATTTATTAATCCGCCGAACAGAGTGCAACAGCATGAGCGATACATGGAATTGTTTCCTTTTGTTGCACAATTAAAGGATTTAACAAGGCCCCAGTCGCCACAACAAGAACCCGTTTTAATCTTTGTTGCTCTAATAATTTTTTAATATGACCATACGTCACAACTGCACAGCAACCGCATCCACTACCACCAGAAAAGACAGGTTGATCCGGTGAAAAAACTAGTTTCCCACAGTCATTATGCTGTTCACTGATATCGTATCCCTCCTGTCTTAGGATATCAACGACGATGGGACTTCCGCAACTCGCCAAATCCCCTGTCAAGATGAGGTCATAATAAGAAGGATCAACTCCTAAATCCACAAAATGTTGCTTAATAGTGTGTGCAGCAGCGGGGGCCATTGCTGCTCCCATATCATTAGGGTTATTTTGAGCCGCATCAACAATAATTCCCGCTGTCGCCGATTCAATACGAATTTTTGTTTTTTTATGACTGACTAACGCCACGCCCGATCCCGTCACAGTATATTGAGCCGTTTCTGGTTTTGGACCACCGTATTCTGTCGGATTACGATACTGACGTTCTGCAGAAGAGTTATGACTACTCGTCGCTGCCAACGCGATTTTGGCATTATCACTGTCTACCATCAACGCGCTCAACATTAGCGATTCCATCGATGTAGAACATGCCCCGTAAATACCGAAAAAGGGAATATTTGTCTCTCTAAATGTGTAATGCGTTGGAACAATTTGATTCACCAAATCTCCAGCAAAAGCAACGGATATTTCATTTTCTTGAATTTTAGCTTTTTCGATTACTTTTGTAATAGCGCTACGCATTAACTGAGACTCAGCTTGTTCCCAAGATTTTTGACCACAATAGGGCTCATCAAACATGACATCAAAATCATCTTTCAGTGGTCCCTGCGACTCTAGTGGACCAACTGCTGTTGCCGTTTCTAATAAGTATACGTCATTAAATTTCCAAGATTGTCTTCCGGCTTTCATTCCTATCATCCTTTTCTAACACGATCAATCTGACTAATTTTTTACACGGAGTCTGTCGTTAAAACGTTGGATACGACACCCCTTTAATAGAACTAAAGCTTCACCTTTAAGCACCCTTCGTCGCAAGGTGGCTTATCATCCAATCCATATTTTTTTCTAGCCTAGTACATTAAACTCTATTAATAAATAGCGTAAAATTCCGAATACATAGGCTGAAACAACAGCAAAGACAATTACCGCTCCCGCTAACTTAAATAAATTCGTCGCAATTCCAAGTACGACTCCCTCACTTTTACTTTCTAGGGCAGCCGAAGTCAATGAATTGGCAAACCCTGTAATAGGAACAAATGCCCCTGCCTTTGCCACTTGACCAAACTCATCGTAAACTCCAAGTCCTGTCGCCACCGATGCAATTAAAATCACCGTTACGAGCGCAAGCGTACTTGCTGTTTCACGCACAAAACCAAAAAAATGAACATACATCTCAATAAGCAGCTGTCCACCAACGCAAATTAAACCGCCAAAGAAAAAGGAAACTAGAGCATTTTTTAAATAATTAGGTTTTACTTCATGATTTTTAATAACCTCTTCATATTTTTTCGTTTTCACAGACGTCACCACTCCTCAAAAAATGAACTCTACACTTTAATATGACTTTATTTCTAAAAATTATAAGTTCTTCTCACAAAATTCCCCATAAAATCATAAAATTAATCGACTAAAATAATTTTTTTCATCGCTTCTAAGAGGGGCAAATACTTTTGTCTTAGTATCAACATTTAATCCCGTTACAAGCTTCCTTAGCTCCTTTGATTAAAGCGAGTCCTTCATCAATTACTCACCTATCTACGTCCATCTAACAAGCTCTCCTTATTTTCCTTAAATAAAAAAAACGTCGCCCCAACCTACGTTTACCGTAGATTGAGACGACGTTTCACTAACTTGTCATCTTTTCTTTTAATTCTTTTAATATTTTCTTTTCAAGACGGGAGACAGCTACCTGATTAATTTCTAACCGCTTTGCGACTTCCGATTGGGTGTAACCTAAGTCAAATCGTAAATAAATAAGCATTCTTTCGGTCGAATCTAGATCCGATACTAGCTGTTTTAACACGATTTTTTGCTCAAGTTGCATTCCTTCACGATGATTTGGAATCCGCTCAATAAGTGGCATATCCTCTCTCTCATAATTATCTAATGAAGAAACATTCGTCGGCGCATTTAACGCCAAAATAATTTGCTCTTCCGTTAGCTCGGTTGCCTCGGCCAATTCTTTCATTGTGGGCTCCCGTTCAAGCGTTTTATTAAGCTGATCCTTTACCTCTTGAATTTTATGAATATTACTTTTAATACTGCGGCTAATTTTGATTGGACTTTGTTCACGAATAAAAGCTTTAATCTCACCAATAATCAGTGGAATGGCGTACGTTGATAAGGTGGTATCATAAGAAATATCAAATTGGATGATAGCCTTTAGCAATCCCATACAACCTATCTGAAATAGGTCATCCTTTTCAACCTCTAAGTGCCCAAATTTATGAACAACAGACCAAACTAAATCCATATGATTTTGTACTAAAATTAGCTTTGCTTCTTCATCACCACTTTGAGCCTTTCGTATTAGCTCCTGAATTTCTTTTTTATTCATCCAACCATCCCTCATGCCTTGTCATTTCTGTCTAATGTTTGCCATGTTACTGCGCCGATGAATCTAAAGGTAAAAACTCTTTTTCAAATGAAACCACTGTCCCAACTCCCACTTCCGAATGAACCTCAAATTGGTCACTAAATGATTCCATAATCATAAATCCTAACCCACTTCGCTCTTCTTCCTGCTTTGTCGTATAGAGTGGTTGTTTTGCCAATTCAATATTTTCAATTCCTTTTCCAAAATCTTGAATAGTCACACGTAAGCGACGCCCAACAAGCGTAGCTTTCATATCGATCATTCCATCCTCATTATCCTCATACCCGTGAATAATCGCATTAGTTACCCCTTCTGAAACAATCGTTTTAATCTCATTTAATTCTTGTGCATTTGGATCTAATGGTGCAATAAAGCCAATAATGACAAGTCGTGCAAAACTTTCATTAATACTTTTTGCAGGAAATTGTAAATGCATCTCGTTATTCATATTATGCAATCCCCCTAATGGCAGACTCTAATTGTGAGTCATCTTCAATAACTTTAATAATTTTTGAAAGACCAGATAATTCGAACACCTTTGAAACTAATGGTTTCATTCCAATAACCATAACCGTTCCATTCACTGATTTTAATTGATTATATCGCCCTAAAATAATTCCGATTCCTGAACTATCCATAAAATCTAAATGTTTTAGGTTAAAAACGATATGCTTAATCTGTGATTCCCCCATCACAGTATTTAGACGGCTACGCAATTGATCGGATGTATGGTGATCTAACTCACCATTTAAATTGACGTATAACACTTGATTTTCAACATAAAGTGAGACAGTTATACTCATAATAATCCCCTTCCCATGTTAGATTGACTCCATTTTAACCGATTAAAAAGATTCATATTTCCTTTTCGACAATTGTAGTGTTTTATTTTTTTCACCCCTTCCGCAATCGCTCCTAAAATTATCATCCTATTTGTCTTAAAAAATAAAAAAAGGAGGAAAATGCATAAACTCTGTTATGCATTTTCCCCAAATAACATTTGTGACACAATATAGCCGAGTAGTCCAATAAAACTATTTTTTTCAACAGGCTCTTTTACCGTTAAGGCCACTTCTTTATAAACTTCACCATTATAATAATAAGTTAATGTCCCAACTTTATCTCCAGGTTGAATCGGTAACTCCATATTATCGTTTAACGTTACCTCATAATTTGTCTCCTGTTCAGGATCAGTTTTCTTTTTAAGCAATGTAATTGGTTCTGACGTCACAATATCAAATTGACGGTTTTTGGCTAATAAATTATATCCAGTTGAAACTAATTTTTGATCCTCTAATTTTGGAACTAATTCATATTGTTCATAAGCATATTCAATTAAACGCGCCACTTCTTGGTTACGAATATCTGACTTACTTGCTCCCATAACAACAGCAATCACGCGCATATCATCGCGGTTAGCTGTTGCTGTCAAACAATATCCCGCTTCTTTTGTATAACCCGTTTTTAACCCATCAACGCCATCAACATACTTTAATAACTTATTCGTATTAACTAACCAAAATGGAGATTCCGTATCCTGGCGAATATAATCTTCGTAAAGACCTGAAAACTCCGTAATCTCAGGATAGTCTTGGACTAAATGACGTCCAATAATTGACATATCATACGCCGTTGTTAAATGTCCTTTTGTCGATAATCCCGTTGGATTTTTAAACTCCGTGTTCTTCATCCCTAATTCTTTTGCCTTCTCATTCATTTGTTCAACGAACTTTTCTTCTGTTCCGGCTACACGTTCAGCAAGTGCCGTTACCGCATCATTCGCCGATGCAATAGCAATACTTTTGAATAAATCCTTTACGGACATTTCCTCACCTGGTTTTAGGAAAACCTGTGATCCCCCTAGACTAGCCGCATGCTCACTGACACGAATCACTTCATCCCACTTCATCGATCCATTCTCGATTGCTTCTAGGATTAAGTACATCGACATCATCTTCGTCATACTCGCGGGTGCGAATTGTTCATGAGCATTTTTCTCATACAAAACATTCCCTGTTTGTGCCTCAATTAAAACCGCTGCCTTACCATCTGATACTAACTCATCTGCACGAGCCACAGTCACATGAATAAAGCAACTCAACGTAAAGCATGCAACTAAACTAATTAACACTTTTCTTATTTTCATTTTTACACCTCTTTTTCTTCCTGTGGCGTTACTACACATTTATGTCTCCCAAATTTAAAATATACCTTGTGACAGAAAGGTCACCTCCTTTTCACTTTAGGGCACCTTCTTCTTTTAGCAGATAACAACGAAATCCACCTAATCTGCCCTTGATTTGTTATAAATTGTTGCATTTCCTCCATACGTTTTCCTACAAAAAAAGTTAGCCCGTAAAGACCCCTCGGTCTTAGCAGGCTAACCTTTTCATTGACTATTTTGTCACATAAAAAAACGATTAACTTAGGCAATGACATCATAAATTAAAGTAGGTGGACACACCGGGTCCTTACAGATACAATACGCCTTCTGAATATAGGCGATTGCCTCTTCATTATCAACACGATTCGCGTGAATATAAGCTAATACATCTCCTTCACCCACCGAATCACCGACTTTTTTATCGAGAACAACACCGACAGCCATATCGATCATATCATCTTTCGTCGCACGTCCCGCTCCAAGTTTCATCGCTGCAAGTCCAATGGATAACGCATCGATTTGGTGAACGTATCCTGATTGGGAAGCTTTAACCGGAATAATAGAATCTGCTTTAGGCAATAAATCAGGATTCTCGATTTGAGCAACATCACCGCCTTGAGCTTGAACAAACTCTTTAAACTTGTTAAACGCCTCTCCGCGATGAAGTTTCTCTTTAAGTTGCTCATAAGCCGTTTCAACATCCGGTGCCTTTTTCGCTAATACAACCATTTGACTTGCTAATTGAAGCACAAGTTCCTCTAAATCTTTTGGTCCATGACCCTTCAACGTTTCAATGGCCTCCTTCACCTCAAGCGCATTTCCAATGGCTAACCCCAATGGTTGATTCATATCTGTTAAAAAGGCCACCGTCTGGCGTTGGGCATCGCGTCCAATTTCAACCATCGCTTGAGCAAGCTGCTTCGCATCCTCTAATGTTTTCATAAACGCCCCGGCACCAAACTTCACATCAAGAACGATCGCATCAGCACCCGCGGCAATCTTTTTACTCATAATAGAAGAGGCGATTAACGGAATCGACTCGACTGTCGCTGTCACATCTCGTAGCGCATATAAATATTTATCTGCCGGCGCTAAGTTTCCAGTTTGGCCGATAATAGCCAGTTTAATTTCATTAACTTGCTCGATAAAACGTTCCATATCAAGCTCAATCGTCATGCCTGAAATGGATTCTAATTTATCTAGCGTACCACCTGTATGGCCTAATCCTCTTCCACTCATCTTAGCAACAGGAACTCCCATTGAGGCAACCAACGGTCCTAAAATTAAAGAGGTCTTATCCCCTACTCCTCCCGTTGAATGTTTGTCAACTTTAATTCCCTCGATGGCTGATAAGTCGACAACTTCCCCACTGCCAACCATCGCCTGTGTTAGAGCTAAACGTTCAGCAGGCGTCATTCCATTAAAGACAACCGCCATTAAAAAGGCAGACATTTGGTAATCCGGGATTACTTTATCTGTATAATTTCGAATCATCCATTCAATTTCTTCAGTTGTTAATTCAATATGATCGCGTTTTTTAGCGATTAAATCTACCATTCGCATGCTAATCACCTATTTCCATTTATGATAAAAACACTTTCAATTATACCTTAAACAGGGGGGCGGATGAAATGTCTCCATGAAAATATCTATTAAAAAAGCGTTTTTTTGAATACTTCCCATAAGTCGTGGGAAAATATAAATATAACTTGATATCATTGGGGTGAAAATATGTTTCGACAACACAAAATCTTATGCGAAAATAAAGAAACAGTCATCTATCTTTTTCTATACGATCAACAGATTGACTTAGAAACAATGAAAATTATCTTTGCTCAAATTTCAAGTCAAAAACTCGAGGCGCGAATTATTGATTACTTTAAGCAATGTAACATTAAATATCAAGGGAATCATGTGCGACTCGTTTATCGTGAAACCATCATTCGAGACTTATATCTCAGTCATTATCACCAATCACATACGGACGCAACAAATGTCATCCATCTTTTTTAATATATTACCCACTTGGGACGTAAAAGCTGTAAAGAACATTCTTTACAGCTTTTACTTTTTCTCGGATGTTTTTGATTTTTTAAACCAATGAAATTCCTGTCCCATCTCAGTTGATAAATCAACGGGTGAAAGGAACGATCCAAAAAGATAACGATTCATCTCTTGTTCCCATGCTGTTGTAAAAGCATCAGGATAATCAATTGGCTGTCTCTTTTTCTGTTTCATGACAACCCTCCTTTTATGATAACATCCCCGTTAAACTCGCAAGTAATACAATAATCACTAAATAGATTAAAACAGCGATTGAAAAGTTCCGTTTATTCGCATTTAAGCGCCGATTAAAACAAAAATAACCAAAAACGATGAAGTTAATAATAGGAAGCATCGCAATTAAAATTAAAAATAGCCACTCTTCAATTTTAACTACGGGTTCAACCGATGTCTTCTCACGTTCCGCTTCCATCTATCCACGCCCTTCCCGTATCAAAGATAAAAATAGTATTTGAAAAAAATTGATTTTTATACCCTATTTTACTTGTGCTTATCAAATAAACGACGCTCAGAAGGGAAAAGATTACGGCTTTCTACCCTCTAGTCTTCATCTCATGCAAAACAAGGCCTGTCCTTAACCTACTAGCCCCTTAGGCCATCAAAAAAGAGGTGATCCGATTGGTCACCTCTTTTCAATTCATCTCTATTAATCTAGCTTAAAGGCTTTTTAATAAGTGCTTCAACTTGCTCACACACATCATTTGTTGGCAACTCGGCATAAGTCTCATAAGGAATAGGATCGTGAACCTCTAAACGAATCACAGTACGGCGCGGCCAACGTTTTGCCACCTCATAACTATTATAAATCGTTACGGGTATAATGGCAGCCTTAGCCTTCTGGGCTAACTTAAAACTACCTGCTTTAAATGTTCCCACTTCAGCCCGAACCATACGCGTACCCTCAGGAAAAATCACCATTAAATGACCTTCCTTCACACTCTTAGCCGCAGCCGAAATCACCTTAACCGATTGTCTCACATCATTTCGATCCATAAACTGACACTGGATTAAACGCATCGCATCGCTTAGTAAGAAAATATGATCCAATTCTTTTTTAGCCACATAGCCATGTGGACGTTTAATCACCTTTAACATGGCGACAATATCAAGGTTACTTTGATGATTCGCATAAATAACCCCATGCTCGATTGTATCTAACTTTTCAAGCCCCTTTGCTTCAACTCGAACGCGAAAAATAAGTGGGATCGCCCATGAAACAACCCAACTAATAAAGTTAAAACGCTCAGTATTAGAGTATTGATCCCCCTTTAATTGCTGTACTCGTGCATTCACACATAAAACAACAATTACAACAAGTGCTAACGCCGTGAGTAAAACGCCTAGCACAATCCATAAAATGGTTAACATTATTCCTTCACCCTTTCATAAATAGTAAAACGTAATTCATGACTTACTTTCTCCTTAACTTTCACCCATTTCGAAAAGTCTAGCGGTGGAAAATAGCAATCTCCCTCAAATTCCCTTTCAATATGTGTGATATAAAGACGCTCGACATAAGGAAGAAACTGTTCATATATTGAACGGCCACCTATAATAAATAACTCTTTCTCTTTCGGATAATGTTCGATAAACGTGACACCATCTGTAAGCGTCGTTACTTCCTTAAAGTCATAACTTTTTATCGTCGTTAAAACATAGTGATGTCGGTTTGGAAGAGGAACCCCTTTATAGGAGAGGATAGATTCAAAGGTTAAACGTCCCATTAGTAAATCGTGTCCTGTTGTTATTTGCTTAAAATAATCAAGATCCTCCTTATAAAACCAGGGTAACCGGTTCTTCGATCCAATTAAGTGATTCTGATCAAAGGCAACAATCAAGGAAATCATAGGCTGTCCGCCTTCTTATTCATGTCCTCAATCTCAATCACACCATAAAAAAAGTGACGCTTTTGATTTTGTCGAGAAATAGTAAACCCGAGCTTTTCAATGATAGGATTTTTATAACCCGATTTTACTACTACGCGTTTTTTAGCGACACGAATGGCCTCCTTCACATGGTCCTCCGTCATCACATCATAAGCAACGACCGGCTTAATGACTTTAATGCCCTGAGAACTTTCTACAGAATGATGAAACATAAAATCAAAATAAACGACATCGAAGGCATCATTTTCACAAGTGCGCAAATAATCTAAATTATCTGCTCGCACTAAAGAAACTCGGTCAATCAGCGCCTTCCACTCCGGCTTTTCATACGCTGCAAAATAAGTAAGTCCTTCCCTAACCAAAACAAATAATGGGAAGCTTTTTTCTAATGACACCACTTTCCCCTGTGGTCCTACTTGATAATTAGCTACGAGCGTATCGCTTGCTAGTCCTAGCGTACAATCTAAAAAACTCATCCCCTCTTTAAGGCCACATGCCGTAACTAAGCTATCCGTTTGCCCACGTTCAAGCTGTTTAATACGGTGCATTGCCATATTAGGGTGGAAAAAGACCTCTTCTTGACCTTTCTCATAGTAACTCAACCCTCTTTGGTTATTCACCACAAATAGTTGAGAATCCAAAGAATCAAGTAATGACTTTACGGTTTTTTTTCTTCTTGGCACAAACGGAATCGATAAATCATCTGCGAGGTGTTTTGCCCTTTGAACTAATTCCGCTGTTTCATCAAATGCTGTTGTAACAATCACCTTATCACCACTCTTTTTAAACTCTTATCTTCTTATTGTGACAGATAACAGGCAAGAGTTCAAGTTGTTTTAGATGGGAACTAAAAAATCGTCCTTTTACTGGACGATTTTTTCATTTATACCGAAGCTTCCTCCACTTTCATCTCTGTTAGTTCACTACTTTCTTTTATCGTTGATGTTTTCGTTTGAATAAACGATACCTTTTCTGCCACTACCTCGACCACCCGCAATGACTTATGATTAGGAATTTCATAAGTTTTGTGAACTAACCTTCCTTTAATTCCAATAATCGCACCTTTTCCACAATATTCTACCACGTTATGTGCTAAACCTTCCCACAAACTTACATTGATAAAATCAGTCTCATATTCGCCCGTCACTGAGTTTTTAAATGAACGATGAACCGCTAATGTTACCGTCGTCACTCGTTTCCCTTCCTGAGTCTCCATTAATTCCGGTTGACGGACTACCCGTCCAACTAAAACAACATTATTAAGCATCAATATTCTCCTTTATTTTGTGTCTTCATCTAACTATACGCAAAAAAACGACGATTTCCTTTTTTAATTTAACCTTTTTTATTCACTTCGTTCTCATAGGCTAAAAATTATTGAAAACGTATTCTGTCGATTTTTCTGCAAAGGACACAAAAAAGACATATTTTCTTGTCGAATTTTGATATAATAACAACTGTATTCATGAACATCCCCCCCCGTTCATGTAATACATTCCTTTCATTATTGTTTTTCATTCCATTTTTTAATTTTTACATCCCCTCATCAAACAAATGTATTGGGTTAAATTTTAACAAACTTTTTTTGTTAAAATTCCAAAAACCTTATACTATTCCCCTCTGGGAGAATTAGTGCCCCCCACTAATTCTCCCCTTTTTTTATTTTCCTGACTAAATCTATTAAAATGCAACCTTTTGATAGGATGAAATAAATCTAAAAAAAAGCTCTCATATGAGAGCTTTTTACGATTGTTTAGGGAGTAATTTAAATGTGCTCATGCGATCTTCAATAAAATATTCTTTCGCAATCGTTTGCAAATCTTGTAAACTTAACTCCTCTAAAATATCTAAGATTGAGAATAATTGAACACCATTAAAAGCATATTGTGTAAATTGATTTGCAATAAACTCAACTGAGTTTAAAGCTGATAGGAAGCGTCCAACTTTTTTATTTTTAATTCGTGTAAATTCAGACTCATCAATTGACATGGTTGGAATGGTTAAAAGCTTATCCTTAATACTTTTAGCCAATTCATCAGGGTAGCGTGTATCCCCTCCGACAATTGAAAATCCAAATGATAACTCACAATTTGTCTCATATGAGAACGTATCATTAATATAGCCTTTATCTAATAATTCTTCGTAGTACGTCGATGAACTACCAAATACTAAATCAAAGATAATATCTAATGCAACTTCTTTTTTCAATAACGCACGTCCATCCTGATCGACGCTTGCATCTTTTACCCCAACAAATACTTTTGCTGTCCCAACTTCCATCTCCAACGTGCTTTCCTCACGAAAAACTTGTGGATTTTCTTTCGGATACTCACGAGGAATTGGGTCTTCTTTTTGATAATCTTTTTTCGCTTGATTTTCACGAACAAGTGCCATCATTTCTTCAACATCAAAATCCCCGATTACAAATAAAAGCATATTTGATGGGTGATAGAATGTATGATAACATTCGTATAATAATTCAGCCGTAATGGGTTGAATCGACTCAACCGTTCCGGCAATATCAATTCTCACGGGATGAGTTTTAAACATGTTTCCAATGATTTCATAATATGCTCGAAAATCGGGATTATCATCGTACATCTTAATCTCTTGTGCAATAATTCCTTTTTCTTTTTCAACGGTTTGCTCCGTAAAATAAGGAGATTGGACAAAGTCGATGAGCGTCGTCAAATTCTCTTTTAAATCACTCGTACATGAAAATAAATAACAAGTTCTTGTAAACGATGTAAATGCATTAGACGAGGCACTATGTGCAGAAAATTTTTCAAACACATCATAATCTTCTTTTTCAAACATTTTATGTTCAAGGAAGTGAGCAATTCCATCAGGCACTAATCTCATCTCATCTTGACCAATTGGAATAAAATGATTATCAATTGAACCGTATTTAGTCGTAAATGTCGCAAATGACTTATTAAAACCTGGCTTTGGAAGCATGTAAACTTCTAATCCATTTTCTAATTGTTCATAATATAATTTTTCTTTTAATTGAGGAAACTCTTTAAATTCCATTACTCGGCCACCTCTTTTCCTGTTAAGAAGAAGACTGTATCCTCTTTAATTTTTTTGGCTACTGCAACAACTTGCTCAGCTGTCACGGCATTCACCGCTGCTACCCATTCTTCAACACTTAATGGATGTTTTAATAATTTATTTAATGCTTCGTGAGCCATCATTCCTGAAGCTTGATCCATAGATTCTAATTTTGAATTAATTAAAGATTTTTTCGCTAAGTCTATTTCTTTCTCACTAAAATTACCAGACACCATATCTTTTAATTGCTCATCAATGATTTTAAGAGCCTTGTCATAATTTTGTGACTCAATCCCTGAGTATACATACATGACTCCTTTATAATTATCTAAGCGAGAGGCACAGTAATAACAAAGCGATTCCTTCTCACGCACATTCATAAACAATTTCGAGTGCGCATATCCTCCAAAAATTCCATTGAATACGAGCAATGGTAAATAATCATCATCGTCGATTCGTGTATGCGTACGATATCCGATATTTAATTTACCTTGTGAAATATCTTGAACCTCTTTAATGACCTTCACTTCTTGGATGACTTTATCTTCATGATCAATAACTTCTTGATTGACGCTTCGGTGAGCAAAGTTAAACTGTTTACTAAATATTTCATAAACATGTTGTGGGTCAATGTCCCCAACAACTGCAACGCTAACTTGGTTATTGTTTAACATTTCCTCATACGTTTTCATTAAATTTTTCCCGTTAATTTCAGCTAAATCATCGGCATATCCAATCGAATTGATACTAAACGTCTCACCTTGACACATGTTTTCAACGAGCTTTTGTAAAGAATATGAGACTTTATCATCATAAATCGACTCAATATATTCTTTTAATAAACGTTTTTCAATGTCAACCACTTGCTCCTTAAAAGCACCATCTACCAGCAATGGCTTTAAGATAACTTCTTTTAAAAGCGCGACTCCCTCTTCTAGTAAAGGCTCTTGGTGACCTAAAAATTTCTCATTTGCTAAAGAAAGATAGAATTTAATATTATGCGTTTTCCCTCTTTTCTCAACTGTCGTTGATAACGAAGCTCCATAGAGCGATTCTAGGTAAGTATTTAACGCCTTTTTCGAAGGATATTTCTCTGTTGCCCCACGTAAAACATAAGGTAATAATGAACGCTTCGTCACTGTGTCACGATTGATCTCCGACTGGAATGAAACTGAAATAAGATTCGTTTTAAATTTATCCGTTTTTATTGTTGTTAAAGTATAACCTAAATCATCAAATTGACGAACTTCCATAGAGTCACCACCTATTTTTCTAATATGAATTAATACACGTATGTTTTGAAGAGAATTCGGCCATTTTATTAGTCCATTGATTGTTGTTAACAAAAAAAGCCATTTTAAACTAGTGGGCACACCTCACCTAAATCTCTTCAGATTTTCCTCATTAAACACGATAGAGTACACGTTAAAACTCACTCTTTCACTATTTTATGATTTGTTGCCTTCTTTTAGTCAGAACTTTCACTCTTTTTTAAAATTTTTCTTTTCATAAACATTCTTAAACTTGATACAAAAAGAACAACCCCTTAGAGGTTGTTCTTTTTAATTAAGATTACGCTAACTCTAATGCAATCTCCATCATTTGCGTAAACGTATTTTGACGTTCTTCTGGAGTCGTTGCTTCATGTGTCACTAATGAGTCAGAAACAGTTAATAAACATAGCGCATTAACTCCTGCATAAGCCGCATTCATATATAAGGCAGCAGCCTCCATTTCAACCCCCATAACGCCCATTGCGCCCCATTTTTTCCATGAGTCTTTTTGAGCGTCATAGAATGTATCTGAAGATAAAATGTTTCCTACTTTAACTTCGATTCCTTTTTCTTTTGCAACATTTACAGCTTTATTTAATAATTCCCATGAGGCAATAGGTGCGTATGTTCCTGGAAGCTCATATTGAGCCGCATAGTTTGAATTTGTACAAGCACCCATTCCAATTAATACGTCACGAATTTTAACATCTTCACGGATAGCCCCACAAGAGCCAATACGAATTAAATTTTTCACACCGTAAAAGTGAATTAATTCATAAGAGTAAATACCAATTGAAGGGATCCCCATTCCAGAACCCATTACAGAGATTTTTTTCCCTTTATAAGTTCCTGTATACCCAAACATATTACGAACAGTATTAAACTGTACCACGTCTTCTAAATACGTGTCGGCAATAAATTTAGCACGTAAAGGGTCTCCTGGTAATAAAATAGTTTCGGCAATTAAGCCAGGTTCACTACATTGAATATGCGGTGTAGGAATTGTCATAAATCTCGCTCCTTACTTATGTATAAATTTTAGTATGCTGTCGTATTATCTTTTCCTTGAACTAAAGCAACTCCACCTGAAGTACCAATACGGTTTGCTCCGGCTTCTACCATCGCTTTCATATCATCTGATGTACGAACACCACCAGCTGCTTTTACACCTACAGTTTCTCCAACTGTTTGACGCATTAAACGCACATCTTCAACAGTTGCTCCGCCAGTTGAGAATCCAGTTGATGTCTTCACAAAGTGGGCACCTGCTTTCACTGACATCTGGCAAGCTTTTACTTTTTCTTCATCTGTTAATAAACAAGCTTCAATAATTACTTTAACTAGTGTACCGTTGGCTGCATCAACGACACTTTTTACATCTTCGTACACTAATTCCCAGTCACCATCTTTCGCTGCACCAATATTGATAACCATATCAATCTCAGTTGCCCCTGCTTCAATGGCACACTTTGTTTCGAATGCTTTAACTTCTTTAAACGTTGCCCCTAAAGGAAATCCAACAACTGTACAAACCTTTACGTCTGTTCCTTTTAACTGATCGGCACATAATGAAACCCACGTTGGATTTACACAAACAGAAGCAAAATCATGCGCTTTTGCCTCTTCACATAACGCTAAAATTTGCGCCTTCGTTGTTTCAGGTTTTAAAACAGTATGATCGATATATTTACTCGCCTTCATAAGGTACCTCCTCATTACATTGATCAAAAACGATCTAAGCCTTCTTTAGTATAGCTGAAGTTTGAAAGATTATATCAAAAAATAAAAATATTCTTTGTTCTGTTCATTTTCCCGTCTTTTAAAATAAAAAAATGAAGACGTCTTACAAACAACACACGCTTCATTTTACCAAAAAACGTTTTATTTTAAAACAATTATTACAAAATAATTACAAAATCCGCCTAAGTCTTCCACCTATTTAGTTCCCCGTTTTATCTGAATCGCGTACGTCACTAACGTCCGTCCGACAAGAAAGACAGGAATTGCAAAAAAGATTCCCATCAGACCAAAAAAGCTTCCCGCAAGCATCATTAAAATCATAATAAACAGAGGGTGCATATCTAAATTTCTACCAATAATAAAAGGTTGTAAAAAATTCCCCTCGATTGCCTGTAAAATTCCTAAAATAATAATTACAACAATGACCTTATTCCACGAAATAGACAATGCAAAGATAATAACTGGAATCGCACCGATAAATGGTCCAATGAACGGAATAAAATCGGTAAGACCGATTAAAAACCCAAATAATAAAGCATAATCAATGCCTGCAAACATTAAGAGGACTGTTGCAATCAAAGACACACAGACCATCACTAAAAAGACCCCTCGAATATATTCACCTAGCGACCGATCTAAAAGTTGTGAAATTCTCACGACATGAGGACGATATTGACTAGGAAAAACTCCGACCAATCCTTTAACTATTTTTTCATAATCCTTTAAGAAGTAAAATAATGCAATTGGTACGATGACAATAAACATGAGCGAACCTATAATGGAGAAAATTAAATTAAAGGTAAAGCTACTTACTTCCTGAATGTGTTCAGAAATTGCCCCCATCCAAGAAGGATACTGACTAAAAAAGAACTCACTTAAATGAAGCCCCATCTCATGATCAAAAAGAAGTAATTGATTTTGAATGGCCGTTAAATAGGTCGGTAAATTTAAAATTAAATCATGAACCTCGCGTATCAATGTTGGCAAAAACCAAGAAATACCTCCATATAATCCCCCAAAAACTCCCCCATAAAATAAGGTAACTGAGATTACACGAGGCAATCGTAATCGTTCTATCCATAAAATAAGCGGATGAATTAAATAGGCCAGTAAAAAGGCCACGAAAAATGGAAATAGACTACTAAATACTTCTCCCCAAATTTTTTTCCATACGGCGGATGTCTGAATGAATAAAAATAGGATTACTAAACTGACTAAAAAGGCCACTGAATATAAAACATAACGTATCATCCGATGATGTTTATTAAAAAATTCATCCATCTCTATCACCTCATTAACTCAAATCATTGCTACCCTTGTCTTTATATTATAAGTTTATCAACCTCAATTATGCTTATTTTTCTCTATATCCATAAATATCTCGTTTACTAAGGAGCACAAGCTCTTCCGATAGTCGTAAAAAAAATTTCTACTCCATTCCCTTTTTTAATAAACATCCTTATTAAAAAGGCCCCACCTGGTAAAGTAGAGCCTTCATCTAAGTTTCAATGGCGGTGTCCTCACCCCAACCGCTTCATTTGACCGACTAAAAAAACAAGTCCTTGTAAGAGCAGAAGCACCAAATAAGGAGCAATGACAAAGTGTACAAAATAACAACCAACAGCCGATAACACCGCTGCACCTACCACATAAATATATTTAAATGAAACAATTCGAGAAAAGGTAACCGCATCTGGTAACAGAAAAATCCCACTTAATACGATCGATCCATTCAGTAAAAAAAGTACCGTCAACCAAAGGGGTTGTCCGATTAAGATTCCCATTAATCCACCCGTTAAAATGTAGCCTAAAAAATAAACGACGACAACCCGCCACTCAATGACGCGGCGTCGCATTAAAAACAAGGCACTAACACATAACGGAATAATTAACGTATAACTCATTCCCCCTTCAAATAAACCAAAAATAACATTCGTCATCGAATAATAATGCTGTTTAAAAGCAGTCAATGATGAATGAAGCTCATAGACGGTCGTCCTATATGGGGCTGTCAATGAAGGTGAAATATCAGTTAATCCTAAATTATATTGAGTTGCCATAAGGCCAATTACACCTGCTACATAAGCAATCAAGACCGGGTGAAAGGTATAATAGGAATATCCATGACGGGTATTTTGTGAAAAAAGGGCAACAACTGTTATGGCCACACAAAAAACAGAAATAGGTGCGTCTAAGGAAAACATTAAAATTAATAACATTGTGTTTAAAACCGTTGGCCTATGAAGTGGAAAAAGTAATCCTTCCTTTAATTGGCGCGGAAGTGTTCCCACTAAAAAAGCAGCTAACCAGTCTATTAGAAACGCATAACCCACAATCCCCCCAAACTTCACAACGTGTACTTTTACTATTTCAAATGCTATCTTTTGACCTAACTGGCCAATCGTGGAATAATAAGCAAATTCCACAAATATCCCTAATAGAATTAAAAGAACAGTCACCATTAAAAAATGTTGCGTTTGGCATTTAACATAAACACGTCGCTCTTCATACTCCTTGGCTTTTTTCTTTATAACTTCTTGAATCCTTTTCATGTTCGAATCAACTCACTCCCTTTTCAATCCATTCAAAATAATTATATTCTATCACGTTAATCCTTTTTTTGGTATATAAGTTGATGACTATTTAAAAAAAGATTAGCATGGCTAATCCTTTTGAATAAATCTTCTTTCAATCATCAATGGAGACTCCTCATCTAACTTAACTTATTTACATAAAGAAGCCCTTACTGTCCTTTACGTTGAATCGGAATAGATTTTGTTAATTCTCGAACCACATAACTTGCTGCAATCAACCCTGCAACACTTGGAACAAAAGCATTTGAAGCAGGCGGTAATTGTTGTTTACGAACTTCGCTCTCCTCCTTACCAACAACTTTCAACGTGTCTTCTCGACCAATAATTGGACTCTCTGTTGAATAAATAACTGGAATTTTCCCACTGATCTTTTCCTTCTTCAATTTTGTTCGAATCACCTTAGCGACTGGATCATACGATGTTTTCCAAATATCTGCGATTTCAAACCGTGTCGGATCCAATTTATTAGCGGCTCCCATTGAAGAGATAAATTTAATCTTACGTCGCAAACATTGCTTAATTAAGTGAATTTTGAACGTAATCGTATCTGAAGCATCAACGATAAAATCAATCGGATAGTCAAAAAGTTGCGGTGCTGTTTCCTCATTATAAAACATATGGAGTTGAACCACACGGCAGTTTGGATTAATCTCGGCAATTCGTTCGGCCATCACTTCAACCTTTGGTCTTCCTACCGTCTTAAGTGTCGCATGAATTTGACGGTTCACATTCGTTATATCTACTACATCCTTATCGATTAAAATGAGGGTTCCAACTCCTGTACGTGCCAATGCTTCCGCGGCAAAAGAACCTACACCACCAATACCTAAAATCGCAACTGTACTATTTTTTAAAATTTCTGTTCCCTCGGGACCGTAAACTAATTCATTTCTAGAAAATTGATGTAACATATTTGTGATACTCCTTACGCTTCTATTTTTATAAACCGATTATACCGTTATTATCTTCAAATTACTACATATATACAAATAAATCGTCTCATTTTTCACCTTCTTTCTTCTTGTAAAACAGGATGGCCTCACCCACACTAAATAGTTCATCATTTTTTTTATTTTTTTATCATAAAGATGTATTATTTTAAAAGACTCTGCTCATAATAGTATTGTCAAGAAGAGAAGTAAATAGACAGTGAGTATTTATTGAAGTTAAAATACTTATATTTCGGATTTAGAGTATGCAATATCAAGTCGCTGCCTATCCAATAATTTTATATATCGTTGATATGTTCAATTCATTATTGCCCTTCTTGATGACGTATATTCTGAATTTCCCTACGTGGATTGTAACGAATATACTCTTCTACTTAATCATCCCTAGATTGTGCGTATAGTGATTAGTTGTTGAATCCGAACATCTCTGATAAGGGAATCTGGCGTTCTAATATGGTGTTGAATGCTTAACCACTTCTTTGGTTAAGACTCCTAATATATTAGACAGGATACCCACCTGCTACCTTAGCGGGTTTTTATCCTAACACTTACGGCAATTTGGGCCCATTAAGTTAAGCACGAGAAATAATTCTCGTGCTTTTTTTAGCTTTTTTGAACCCTCTATAAAATCATTTATTTATATCTGTAAACTCTTGTTTTTTATCTCAGAACATGATAGAATTTAAACAACATCTGAGGTATGCGTAAGGTGATTAGTTCTTTAAATCCGAACACTTCTGATAAGGGAATCCGATTCGCTAATACCGTGTTGAATGCCTAGCCTTTTCCGCCTAGGACTCCTAACGTATTAGATACGATGCCCACCTGCTAATTTAGCGGGTTTATATCCTAACACCTACGGTACTTCGGAGAAAACACAAGCCCCGGCTTGTGTTTTTATTTTATCTAAAAAAAGAAGGTATCTGTCTAAATGACGATACCTTCTTTTTTATTTTATCTTACAGTAAACCCAATCAATAATCTCACAATCGACATCACTATCAAACTTGCGAGCAAATAATTCTGGACTATCGAGCAGCAAATCGGCATCTGACATCGTATACGTCTTAGGATTAGCGCCACCATCCCATTGAATTTCCCGAAGTGTTCGATTAATCACACTCTCTTTAAAGGGTGAATTTAAAATAAGGGTCTGTATAAAGTGCTCATCTGCACAAATCGTATGTTTAAACTGGCGAATAAACTCCGGATGTTGTTGTAAATAATCAAGCACATACGTCACACAATCACCCGATAATGTAAACCAGTTTGCCCCCTTGTAAACAGTAAACCCCTTTAAGTTAGGACGCATCGGAAATCTTTTATACAGGGAGGAAAGGAACGCATTCACCTTGGCAAGCGGACGAGCACGATTATATTTACAATCTGTTAATAGATAATACCCCTTCACCCGCCAATAATCCTGATTTTTACGAACCTCTAAAAATTGATGCCCAACATATTGTTGAAGAAAACGTGTAACCTCTTCCTTTGATTTAATAAATAAATCTTGTCCACTAATTAGGTGATAAAAATCATACGTTTTTCCTCTGGTTTGTTTTAATAACGCCACCATCGCTAAAACCTGAGAATAACCACCCCAATGAATACTAATTCGTTGTTTAACAAAAAATACATGAGGATTTTCATTAAAATATTGACTTAACGAAACAAACATCTCCTCACTTTTTTGATCAATGTGAACATAGACCTGATGGTTTTCATCGGCAATCCATTCAATGAGCCGCTTCGTTTGCTCTTCATTTTTGTGTGCCATCATTAAAAAAGCTTGCTTCATTTTTCTCACCCTATTTTAAATATTTATCTAATCGTTGATCAATGAGCGATTCCATATTGCCCTTTTGTTGAAACTTTGCTGGCGTAAATTTTTTAGCACGCTCATACAACTCAAGAAAGTCCTCTCCGTCATGGTAAGTTAAAATACAGCCAAGTTCCTCTAATTTATTTGCCAACTCAATTTGATGGTCGTTTACATGCTCCTGGTATTTTTTCAACCGCGGAACAGCAATAATTCTTTTTTGACTTTTCACACCTTGTAAAATCGAACCTGCCCCTGCATGCGTCACAATCAGATCAGCTTTCTGATATAACTTTTCCATCTCATCATTTGACGTAAAATCAAATAATTTCATTTTATTCGTTTTGTACTGATTATGCCCGGCTTGCACCACGACTTCTTCCTGATCGGCTACCTGTTCAACTAAACGGAGTAATCGCGTAAAATCTTGCTTTTGAGTTCCACATAAAACTAAAATCAAAATAAACACCCTCCTACAATAGCATTCGGATAAACTTCTAATAATTCTTCCCATTGAATATAAAAATCCGTCGCAATCTTATACATCAATTTTCCACTCATTGACGGGCTATGAACATTGGCAACCGTTTCAATATAGATAACCTTCCGTCCGAATAGACGACCATAAACACACATCGGAATAGTTGAATGAACACCCGTTGAAACAATTACTTTTGGATTGTACTTCATAAAATAAATAAATGAAATGAGCCAAACGTAGAGATATTCAAAAATATAAATCCAACCATCATTCTTCGAACAATACATTAAATACTCAGTTGGAAAAACACTATCCTGAGAAATCTTCGTTTTCTCCGTGACAATCACGCCGTGATATTTTTCGATTAAATGACTTAACTGCAACAGCTCCGTATAATGGCCGCCTGCACTTGAACAAAATAAAACTTTTCCTTTTTTCACGTCTAATCACCGCATTATTTTTTAAATTTAACCTTCGTCAGATAAATGACCCTTGATAACATCTGATAAAACAATCGATTCGTACACTTGTAATATAGATGTTTTTTATCTTTTTTACTCATAAGATATCGATTTTTCTTCCAATTGGGAAAACATTCATTTAACAAACGCCATCCCTCGTTTAAAATCCGCTCTCGGTCTTTTTTATCTCCTATTTGAGACGCCCTTAAAAATGAACTTCCTAAAAAATACTTTAATGTTAAATATTCGAGCTCCTCATGATATTCTTCCTCAAGACCATGACACTTATAAAAATCAAAAATATCATAAAAAACAGTTAACATATCGCCCACTTTTGCATTTTGCGTATAAGTAATCGAATCTTGTCGTTGAACATAGTAAACAAGGGGTTCGGAAACATAAGCTATTTTTTTTATAAACGGGGCTACCCGGATGGAAAAGGAACTATCTTCATACCTTAATCCAACTGGAAATTCAATTCCTAATGTTTCAAACCAACTTCTTTTATAGAGCTTATTCCACACCGTAGGCATCATCTCAACGAGCATCTCTTTTGAATGATGGTAAGGTCCATCTATTTGACGCTTGAGTTGATCGGGGTATGCCCAATAAAAATCACACGTCGTTACCTCAGCATCCGCCTTCATCGCCGCGTCGTATAGCTTTTCAAACATCGTCTCATCTACGTAGTCATCACCATCAACAAACCCAAAATAATCTCCACGCATATGTTTCATTCCATAGTTTCTTGCATCTGATAATCCACCGTTTGGTTTTATTAAACTTTTAATCTTATTTGGATAACGTGCTTGATAGCGTTCAATAATCACATGCGATTCATCAGGAGATGAATCGTTAACAACAATAATTTCAATATCTTCGAGCGTTTGGTGAACCAACGATTCTAAACAACGCTCTAAATAGTTCTCCACATTATAAACGGGTACAATGACACTTACCTTGGGCATGATTTCACCTTATCTTTCTATATTAACATTTTTTACAGAAGTACATAAAAATAAGGTCATCGCAATAAATCCTAAATATAAATTGGTAAATAGTTCATCTATTACATGACCACTATAGTAAGCAGCTCCAAGCCCAACCCCTACCGATAAAAGAAGCATTAAGTTACTAAACTTAACAACCTTCTTAAACTGGAGTAATGCTCTAATGGTTGAAAGGAACACCAGTAATAAATAAGGACCAACAAATAAAATAACTCCAACGAATCCCATTGTATAAAGTTGGCGCCATCCATCTTGTTCAAGGATCAATTCTCCTTCACTCAATCTCGAGAAGCCCATTCCTAACATTTTTTCCTTAGTATCCATCATATCCCATTTATACTCTGCAAATAATTTTTGTAATTTTCGTCCATCGCTTCGCTTTTCAAATGGCTCATTCAAAACAAAGTTCCAAAATTCTGGATCAAACTCAATCGGATAACTTTTATCGTAATAAATAGATGGGAACGTAAATAAATATGAGTTTTCCCTCAATACGGCAATCAACACAGCGTCTTTTCCCTCTTTATCATCGACGTGTTTTTGAAGTTGCTCCACTTGATTTGACATTTGGTTAATTCCGTCGGACTTCTCTTCTTCTTCCTTTAAATTTTTAATTAATTGCGTATTACTCTCCTGATATTTAATGGCTGGCGTATACGGATACACAACAACTGTTAAAGCAATCATCGCAATAATAATCATAAAAAACTTTAATCTAAAGGGGTTTAACCTTAAAACACTGCATCCAATATAACTAAACAATGCCGCAATAGCAACTAAAACAACACCGAGTGTAGCCACGCGTGTTCCGATCATCATCATACAAAGTGAATGTAACATGATGAGTAGAACAATTGGCCATTTTTGTTTCACCTCGTATAAAACCTTATACAATAACGGCAATAACATAAATAATAAGGCCCCTAACACGTTGGCCGCAGGGTACCAACCTTTTGACATAAGTAACTTAGGATCTAGTCCCTCACGATAACTTTCCGTAAACCACGAAATAAAGTTAGCTTCTGTCATTCCACCATAACTTCCTAGTGAAACATGAAAAATATTCGTTATAAAGATAACAGAACATGTAATAAGTGAGACACTGATCACTAATTTATTAAGTGTCTCTTTTGTAAACTGGGCTAAATATGTGCAATACATCATTAAAAAAGGCAGCACCAGAATTAAAATGTATTTAATCTCTATTTTAAAGTCAGCCCTAAAATTAGCCGGTAAATGAATATCTAATTTTTTCATTCCAATAAGGTGAAAAACTGAATAAATTCCAATGACAAGAGCACAACCCAATAGGAATGGAAAAGATTTCTTCTTATTTTTATCAATAAAAAAGAACCCTATCATTGCTAAAACTGGAAGGCCTAAAAAACGAATAATCGTTGATGGAACGATAAGCCCATATCCCTTTAAAAAATCGTTTGCAAGATAATCCAGCTCAAGAATGGGCTGAATCACTAACAATACAAATACCGCTACTGAAAAAACCTTAACTCTATCCATTTCTCTAAACCTATTTACCATATGTCCCCTCCACTAATTGATTAAATTGATCAATAATAACACTGTTTTTATAATGATAATTTTCTAAATTTTGACGCATTGCGGTTAATAAAGACGGATTTACTAACACATTTTTCATTGCCTCATAAAATTTTTCCTCATTATTTTCTGTAACAAGCCCATATTGATCTCCTTTTAATTGTTCTTCGATTCCTGCAACCTCAGTTGCAATAACAGGCGTTTTGCAAATAAATGACTCAAACACAACGGTTGGTAACCCCTCATACCTTGACGGAAGTAAAAAACAGTCAGCAAGCTTAAAATAAGCAAATGGATTTTCCTTAAATCCAATGAGTTTGAAAGTTTCTTGACACCCAAACTCTTCTATTGCTTGACGAAGTGCCGCTTCATCTTCACCACTTCCAATAATCATAATCTGATGATCAAACCCCTCACTCATAAGCCTACGGTGAATGTTAATTAGGCGATCGTACCCCTTTTGTTCAACCAATCGACCAACACTTATAAATGTTAACGCGTCACCTTTAAATAATTTGACATATTCCTGTGGTACTTCTTGTTTTGATTTTTCTTTAATCATTTTTTCTTGAATGACGTTATGAATGACTTTAACCTCTTCTTTTAAACCAAAAACCTCTTGATAAGATTTCGCTGCAACCCTTGAAACAGCCACATTTTCATCGATCAATTGTAACACCTTTTTCATTAAAGGCATATGATTGGCTGAAAAATTTTGTTTTTTATAGTCTAAATGAACCCAATTAATCTTTTTACGACTATTCCCATATGCCACAAAAATGGTACAAAAACCTTCCTTAAATGCGATTTCTACATCGTAAGAATCTAATTTCATTTTTTTCCGCTCAGCCTGAATTTTTTTACCTATGCTTCCCGTCTTCATTAAAAAAAGTAAATATAATTTATTTAAAATTAAACGAAGATTTTTACTTTTTATCACCTGATTTAATGGTTGATCAATGACCTTAAAGAAAGGCGACCCCTCAATAACACGAATGTTCGCTGGAATATCCTTTAACATCTCTCCGTGTTTATGTAAGACTAAAACATCTATTTCATGAGAGGTGTTTGCCCCTAATTCCTGCAATAAATTATTTAATACTCGAGAGACGCCTCCAAGTGTCATTTCATCTGTTACAAATAAAATTTTCTTTGACATCGTTTCACTTCCTATCTTTGATTTATGACAAGGCGTAGCCTATTTCAATTTCTTTTTTAAGAAGTGTTTACCTGCTAATAACCATCGAACAATAAAAAATAATTTATACTTATACAAAGTTAAAATTAGACGATCTTTAAAAGAATACGTTTTAACATATTTATTTTTTAACCAATTTGGGTAATATTCATGCATAAAATCAATCGCTCGATTTAAATACTCCCCTGCATCTTTCACATTTAGTTGACGTGAACACCCATAAAATATTAAATTTTTGATGTATAAATATTCCACTTCTTCTTGATAATCCTCTTTAAAATGTTCTTTAATTAAGCCAAGTGCCGTATAGATATCCAAGCTTTTTGTTGAATACGTGTTCATGATGGATCCTTCACGTTGAAAGTACTGATAAAAAGGTTCATTAA
This sequence comes from Turicibacter faecis, assembly GCF_037076425.1. Classification (NCBI taxonomy): domain Bacteria; kingdom Bacillati; phylum Bacillota; class Erysipelotrichia; order Erysipelotrichales; family Turicibacteraceae; genus Turicibacter; species Turicibacter faecis. Next base: position 1,596,630 of record NZ_AP028127.1, read on the forward strand.
TCTTTACAATCTTAGAAGCGTTAGCTAAAACCATCGGGATACAACCTAAATCCTCATACCATATTCCGACTGGAAACTTAATATCTTCGAATAATGATTTTTTAAATAACTTATTACACGCACTGTTGTCAATCGTCAATAAAGAGGGATGAGTCTTCACACTTCCAGACTCAAAGTTCCCACAAGATACCGTCTCAATTCGCCCCCCGTCATAGACATTATTAAGATCACAAACCACAATATCCGCTTGAGTAGATAGAAGTAATTGATACATCTTCTCGCACATGTCGTGACTAACCCAGTCGTCACTATCGATAAAGAGCACATATTCTCCTCGAGCGTAATGAAGACCGTGATTTCGGGCATCCGCTAGCCCTCCATTTTGCTTAATGATGGAGATTACCTGCTTAGGATAATCTTTAACAAATTCATCAATAATCACTTGGGATTGATCAGGACTTCCATCATTGACACAAATAATTTCAATTTCCTTCATCGTCTGATTGACTAAAGAGTTTAAACACCGAGCAAGATATTTTTCTACATTATAAATTGGAACGATAATACTAATGATTGGATTCATTCTTTTATCCTACACTCCCTTCATTTACAACAGTTTTTTTAGCTTACCTACAATCAAGCAAAACTCACTTAAATAAGAGGTCGCATCGACTTGTTTTATTGTTTTGATTAAACAAGACTCCGTATTCCTGACCTTGTCTTATATATACTCTACTTACAACTATATTTCCGATGAACTAGGACCTAGCCGATTTCACTTTATTGACGGTATGTTGTTTAATAAACAAAATGGTTTTTAAAATGAGAAAATGTTTGTGATACAATAACTTGAACACTACCTTTTCTTTTTTAGATTGTTTCTGAATATACGGGTTCTCAACCCATTTTGGAAACTTTTTATTCATATAAGAAATCGCCTTTTTCAAATAAAGGTCACCATTCTCAAACTTTCGCCAATTCAAAAGACTAGTTAAAATAACGTGTTCAACATAAAGGAATTCTATTTCATCCTTATATTGATCGTAATATCCATTTGATTTATAATAGTCCTCTATAAGCTCAAGTACTTTATAAATATCTAATACTTTTTCATTTAAGGTTGCCATAATAGACCCTTCACGTTGAATATAGTGAACAAATGCTTCTTTAACATGGGCAATTTTATTCGTATTCATGATAAGTCTTAACGTCGTTGCTAAATCTTCATACCATAATCCCTTTGGATAACGGATATCTGTCTTTAAAAATAAATCTTTTTTATATAATTTATTCCAGGCAGATGGACCGCTTAACAACACGTTCCTCATAAAGTCAGTAGATTCCTGTCTTATCCCTGAAATATACAGACTTTCTTTTTCCTTCGTCTCCCAATCCATGACAAAGTCACAGATTACTAAATCGGCCTCTTGCTCTCTCGCCGCCCTATACATTTTTTCAATCATCTCAGGTTCAACCCAGTCATCACTGTCAATAAAGGCAACGTAATCTCCCGATGCAAGATTTAATCCATAATTTCTTGCATCACTTAATCCCCCATTTTCTTTTAAATAACCTTTGACAAGGTGAGGGTATTTTTCGACGTATTCATCAACGATTTTTTGTGATTGATCAGGACTTCCATCATTCACACAAATAATCTCTATTTCTTGAAACGTTTGTGACACTAACGATTCTAAACACCGTTTTAAGTATTTTTCTACTTTATAAATAGGAACAATAATACTTACTTTCACCATTATAAAAGCTCCTTTAACTCTATCATTTTTATTAATCATCATTTATTTGCGACGGAAAAACGGAATCTTCATTCTCCATACAAACTTTCTAAAATCTTCAAATAGGATATAGTACGTCAAGGTATACATCAGAGTAATGATTGCCCCAATCCCACTTGTGACGATAAACCACATCAGCATATTAGAGACTCCGTTTGGAAATAGTCGCTTCCAAATAAACATTCCGACTAATGTTAAAATAAACATCAATGCCGTCCGACTCATAACTAGGCAATAATATTTTTGAGCTGACATCTCAAACACTTTAGGATAAACTAATTTCGCTGTCATCATTAAGTCAATGGCATAATACATGACAAACGTTCCTAATAAAATTCCTACAATTCCTAATGGCTTAATAAGAAGCAAAGAGATTCCGAGATTGACAATAACTGATAAAATCGCAATCATTCGTGTTTCTTTAAATAAACCATTAACATCACGAAGAATCAATAACGGCTCTCGAGAAACAAGATAATAAGTATTCATCGTAAATAAAAACACACCTGCATAAGATAACACATACATTTCATCTTTCATCCATAAGCGAACGAAGTCATTTGCCGTAATAAATAAAATACTTGAAACAATCGAACTTAAAAAGAAAGAGAAATTGGCATACTGCAAAAATGTTGAATACTTATGATCCTCATCACTTGAGAATAAGTTTCCGAAACTATCCGCTGGCGCCTTAATAATACTATATAAAATCTTAATTAAACTCGAACAAATCATATTATAGGCATTATAGACATTTGTCATTAAAGGCGAAATGAAATAAGTTAACAATAAAGGATCCGTATTTGATAAAGCGACCCCGGCAATTCGATGAACAAAAACGTGCTTTGTATTCTCGAGCGTACTTAAGTCGCGGCCTTCCTTATTATCCCTCAAATAAGGATATAACTTCAACGCTTTCTCCCTCGAATAAGCATATGAAATGACCGTTAAAATTCCATCAATAATTAAAACAACTTCAAAAGGAAGCCCCATTAACGCAATCACAATTGAAAATAAAGAACGTAAAACCGTAATAATTTGAATTCCTAAGTTTATTTTATAATATTGTTGGTCAGCCTGTACGACGATATTGGGTCCCATTAAGAAGTAAGAAATAACAACTGGGATAAGTAATAAAAAGTAGATACTATAAATCATAAAGGCTGAAATAGTACCATCCTTTTGACTAATGAATAACGGTTGGACAATCCCTATAATAAACCCTAAAATTCCAATAACCAGCCCTATTTTTCTAAACAGAAATACTGCACCATTATAGAGCTCAGTCACCCGCTTGTCATCTTTCTTTGCTAAAGGTTGATAGAGAATCTGTTGAAAAGCAATCCCAAATCCCCCTTCAACTAGACTTAAAACCCCCATTAGTTGAATCATTGTAGAGTAGAGCCCATTTATTGATCCACCATAAATACTTGAAAATAAACTGAACTTTATAATCCCCATAACGGGTAAAATTAAATTCGGTATTGTTGTCACAAGCATATTTAATAACGAATGTTTCATCCGCATAAAATCACCTCTAATTCTATAGTCTTTCCTATCAAATGATTAAATATTAAACATTATGAAAATGTGTGTCATAAAAGAATCTATGACACACATTTTCATTTTAATGTTGTTTAATTCCCTTCTACGCCTAAAACACCTTGAGTTTCTCCTGATCCTGATGGCTGTTCCTGATCTGGCGTTAGAGACGGTTGATCGTCAGGTTGTACGGGTGTTTCATCTGGTACGACTGGAGTACTACTTTCTCCTCCATTACCTGTTGTTGGCTCATTAGTCGGAGGGGTACTTGTATCTGGTGTGACTGGTCCTGGATAATTTCCTCCACCTGCACTCGGCTTATTTGAGACATTACCTGAATCAGTCGTCCCATCTGTTTTATTTGAAGAAGCGTTCGATCCACCATGCGATGATGAACTTGGCACCTTGTTTAAAACGGGCGCATCTTCTTTTGTCGTACTATTTACTTTTTCAATATCTTTATCTTCCTGATTGAGGTCACTTACACTACGATCCTCTTCTTCAAACGGCATTGTTTCATCATAATAAGATTTAATCCATCTTCCATCGGGAGTTTCTTTAAACCCATTAAATGAGAATGTCGGTTGAATCGTTGGCGATTGCTCTCCTAAGTTGATCATCATTTGCTTACGAGCATCCGCAATTGCCCCTTTGTATGGGAAGGCATAGCTTAATTTAAATGAGTAATATGGATTAGATAAATAACCATATTCTGCGCTTAATACCATACTTTTAATGTAAATCATTTCCAACGGATTTAGCCCCGTTGAACCTGAAAGTAATCCTAACAAATATTGAATACCTGAGGTCATTTGATTCATTGAAATATTCGTTTCAATATTATTTCCTAACACATCTAATAAGTCTAAAAACTCACCTACTGTATCCATTTCCGTTAACATCTGATTAACAATACCTTCAATCACAAGTTGTTGATGCTCTGCACGGCCTAAATCACCTTTTGCTAACGTCTTACGATGACGTGAAAGTGCTAATGCCTGCTCTCCGTTTAATAATTGATAACCTTCCTCAACCTTGATTAAATGCTCACCAAATTGACGATTACTGTCCTGTTCCTCAATAGTTACCGGAACATCCACATAAATTCCACCAATCGCATCAACTAACTCAACTACCCCCTTAAAGTTAATCTTCACATAATAGGGGATATTTAGGTCAAACATTTTCTCTACTGTTTCCATTACACACGTTGTTCCCCCGTTATTTGAGTGGGTAATTTTATCTTTCGTGTTATTAAAACATGGAACCTCCACATAAGAATCCCTCGGTATAGAAGTCATCGTCACCGATAAATTTTTAGGATTGACTGTCGCTACAATTAAAGAATCTGCCAATGAAGCAGCACCTAACCCTTGTTCAGTTGAATCGACACCAATTAATAAAATCGAGAACGGATTCTCAATTAACGATGTATTTGTAATTTTCGCATCTTCCTCTGTCGCTTTAAGCACTGTTTCTATCGTTGCTAACACCTTGGTCTCTTCTTTAATATTTTCAAAGCCTGATTGTCCAGAAAATAAAGTCGCATAATTATCTCCTACAATAATTGCATCAATTTTTTCAGAATATAAATCTTGAAGCATCGCAATCGGTGAATTATACTTTTCTACTTCCGCCTCATCACTCAACTTATTTTTCTCTAAAAATTGATCAATATTGTCTGAAACCTCTTCTTTAGTCATATTTAACGTTCCGATTTTATAACCCTCTAAATCTTTGACCTTTTCAAATGATCGATTAGATAGGGTTACTAAACTATAATTAACCGTTGATTCATTCATTGTCATATTTGTCAATGAATTATACACGCGTGTATTAACATAGCCACCGTAACCTCCTAAAAGAAGTCCGATTACTGAAAGTGTTAAAAATACAACTGTCCCTTTTTTTGATTCAACTTTAATTGCGTATAATCCGAACATTAATAAAGATAAGTATAATAAAATTAAAACTAAAATCACGTTGACACGTAATGAAAAATCAAACCCCGAATACTTATTAAGATAAATCGCATTCCAAATAATCGGAACGATTGGAATCATCATAATTAATCGATAAATCCATTTTAATCCTTTTTTATTAAACATATCTGCCCCTCCCTACTCTGATAAAATTGCGTTAATGAATAAATCACCATCAACCTTGGTTAAAATAAATGTCGCTGTTGTTTGAAGACTCGTCTCCTCAGCAAGCCCCATCGGTTCATATGACCAATTTGCCTGAAGTGAGATACAATCAAGTTGTTCCATTTCATCCTCGTCGCCTTCGACTTCAATAACATCATTTAAATTAACATTTGTGATTTGCACCTTATTAACGCTCATCAATGAAGAGGCATCTTCATTTTCCAAATAATAGTCTAACGTTTCATAATAACCATCAATCGCTTGTTTTTTAAACGCCGAACGCATCTCTTTATCAATAAATTGAACACCACCTACATCACTATGATTAACTTTATTGGTCCACGTGTAAAAGTCGGCAATAAAGTTTTTAACAATAGCTGTGGCATATGCTTGCGTCGTTTGTTCCGTCTGACTGTTCTGATAATCTTTTTGCGCTTCTAACAACTCATCAAAAATTTCCTTTTGATACCCTGTTGCAGTTTTTGATAAATGATACTCTCTCTTCTCATTTTCAACCACCGGCGTACTAGGTTTTAATGATTCATTTGGTCCCCCGGCCATTTCCTTGACCTGATGAATAAGCATACCAGTTAGCACCATTGTTGAAACAAAAAAAATACTCCCAAAAATAATAAATGGCTGTTTAATGATTTTTCTCATATTCATGCCTACACCCTCCCTTTAAACTCTGCCTTATGCTCTATGTCTGTTTGTTATTATAAATTACTTTCGCTATTCCTATAATGCAAATGCGATTATAAAAACGTGAGACATTACATGAAGAGAAATCATCTAGCACCATTTTACATGATTTAATGCTATTTGAAAACACTTAGCCATTTTTTTACACAAAAATGTACAATTTTATTCATATCCTTGCAAAAAAAGAGTGCCATCAGGCACTCTTTTCGTCGATTTAAATCAAAAATTTTATTATTATAGGAAATCCTATTTCTTCAACTGAATACGTAACTCATCTAGTTGTGCTTCAGAAACCACACCTGGTGCCTCCGTCATCGGACATGATGCAGATGCATTCTTAGGGAAGGCAATAACATCGCGTAAACTTTGAGAACCCGTTAAAATCATCGCAATTCGATCAAGTCCTAATGCTAATCCCCCATGTGGTGGTGTTCCATATTTAAAGGCGTTCATTAAGAATCCAAATTGTTCCTCTGCCTCTTCCTCTGTAAATCCAAGTGCCTTAAACATACGCTCTTGAATGTCTTTTTGGTAAATACGCAGTGATCCTCCACCTAATTCATATCCATTTAAAACGATATCATAAGCTTGAGCCTTTGCCTGATGACCATCTGTATCAAACGTCGCTAATGTATCCAGACTTGGCATCGTAAATGGATGATGTGCTGCAAAGAAACGACCAAGTTCCTCGTCATATTCAAATAGCGGCCAATCAATGACCCATAAGAAGTTAAATTTCGATTCATCAATTAAACCTAATTCTTTTCCTAAATGTAAACGAAGTGCTCCTAAACTATCAGCAACAACCGATTTTTTATCAGCGACAAATAATAACAGGTCTCCTGTTTCAGCTTGCGTCGTTTGTTTAATACGCTCGATTTCTTGTTCACTGAAGAACTTAGCGATTGGCCCGTTGAATCCCTCTTCAACAACTTTCATCCATGCTAAACCTTTTGCTTTATATTTTTTTACATAATCGGTTAATTTATCAATGTCTTTACGTGAGAAACGATCCGCAGCCCCTTTGACACATAAAGCTTTAACTTCGTTTCCTGCCTCAATCGTTTGCGCAAAAACTGAAAATCCGCAATTTGCCACTGCATCATTTAAAGCAATTAATTCCATTTCAAAACGTGTATCTGGTTTATCAGACCCAAAACGTCCCATTGCCTCTTCATAACTTAAGCGTGGGAATGGACGTGGAATATCTAAACCTTTCACATCCTTCATCATCTTGACTAGCATTTCTTCAATCATATTCATTATCTCTTCTTGCGTTAAGAATGAGGTTTCAATGTCAATCTGCGTAAACTCAGGTTGACGATCCGCACGTAAATCCTCATCACGGAAGCAACGAGCAATCTGGTAATAACGTTCAAATCCAGATACCATTAATAACTGTTTAAAAATTTGTGGTGATTGTGGTAGCGCATAAAATTCCCCTTCGTGCACACGACTTGGTACTAAGTAATCACGCGCCCCCTCAGGAGTTGATTTATTTAAGTAAGGTGTTTCTACCTCAATAAAATCGTGTCCGTCTAAATAGCTACGAATTGATTTTAAAATATTGTGACGTAAAATAAAATTTTTCTGCATAACAGGGCGTCTTAAATCTAAGTAACGATATTTTAAACGCGTATCTTCTAAAGCATCCGTTTCATCAGCAATAATTAACGGTGTCATTTCCGCCTCAGAAATAATCGTCAACTCATCTAAAACAACCTCAATATCTCCCGTCGGCATATTTGGATTTTTACTTTGACGCTCTGTAACCTCACCCTTAACAGCAACAACATACTCATTACGTACCTTATTCGCAGCTTCCAACACCTCTGGTTTTGCTGTTTCTGGATTAACAACTAATTGTGTCATTCCATAACGGTCACGTAAATCAATAAAAATAAGTCCACCTAAATTACGTGTTTTGGCAACCCATCCTTTTAATTCAACAATCTGGCCTACCTGTTCAATTCTTAATTCTCCGTTATTATGTGTTCGATTCATTTAATTCACCTCTTACTAATGTTGACATCCGCAGCTTGAACCATTTCCATGGCCCCCACAACATTCATAATCCTCACCGTGTCCATGACCTCCACAGCAACCTGCGTGATTTTTCTGCTGATCTTCTAAAATATAATCAATAATTAAAGCAACCGGAATCGTTTGTTGTGTTCCCGTTTGATTATTTTTTAGGTTAATCATTCCTTGTTGTAGTTCATCATCACCTAAAATCGCAGTATAACGAGCATGGTGACGATCTGCTTGTTTAAATTGTCCCTTTAAGTTTTTCCCTAGATAATCTGTTTCACAAATTAATCCGCGTGAACGTAAGTCTAATAATAAACGAGACCCAAACATTTTAGCATCTTCACCTAATGTTATTAAGAAGAAATCTACTGCGTCATCACCGCCTACTTGAATTCCCTCGGCCTCTAAAGCAAGTAACAAGCGTTCTAACCCCATCCCAAATCCAATAGCTGGAACTGTTGGTCCACCAAGTTCGGCAACCAATTTATTATAACGCCCTCCTCCACACAATGTATTTTGAGCTCCAAATCCTTCAATATCAGCTTGAATTTCAAAAATGGTATGCGTGTAATAGTCAAATCCTCGAACTAGAGTCGCGTCGTATTCATAGTTAATTCCCATTGATTTTAAATATTGTTGCACCTTTAAGAAGTAGGCACGATCCTCTTCGACTAAATGATCGATTAATTGAGGTGCGGTTTTCATAATCTCCTTCTCACGGTCTACTTTACAATCTAAGACACGAAGGGGATTCTTCTCCAAACGAACTTGACAATCCGCGCATAATTCATTCTGGTGTCCCTCAAAGTGATTAAGGAGTGCCTGACGATAATTTTCACGGCTTTGGGTATCTCCTAGTGAGTTTAGTTTTACTTTAATATTTCGTAATCCTAATACTTTATACAACGTAACAGCCAATGAAATAACCTCAGCATCTAGTGCTGGATCCGCGCTTCCAAATACCTCTGTTCCGAACTGGACGTGTTGGCGATAGCGTCCCTTTTGTTGACGCTCGTAGCGGAACATTGGCGCAATATAAAATAGTTTTTGTACCATTTGGTCTGCATATAACTTATTTTCGATATAACTACGTACAACGCCCGCTGTACCCTCAGGACGTAATGTCATCGAGCGATCACCACGATCTTTAAAATCATAAGTTTCTTTTGAGACAACATCCGAAGTTTCTCCCGCTGAACGATGATAGAGACCGGTACTTTCAAACATCGGTGTACGGATTTCCTTATAATTGAAAATTGAACAAATTTCTCGGATAAGACTTTCGATATTTTGCCAACGTGCACTTTCTTTCGGTAAAACATCGTAAGTTCCCTTTGGTTTACTAAAGTTCATGTTAAAGCTCCTTCCTAGTTATTACTGATGATGACTACTTCATTATTTGGTACTCCTACAAGTTAAGCATAAAAAAAGCCCCTAGATAAAATTCTAAGGACGTAATATACGCGGTACCACCTTAATTGCCATCGTCTATCAAACGACAACCACTTTCAAACGTTAACGCCGCCTACGGATATCTCTACTATAACATTCAAGATACCTTCTCACAAGTGTCTATCTATTATGTATTCGTCGAAGCTTCCAGCCTAGGCTTCGTTCTCTGTTACGACTTCCATTCTAGCCTCTCTTGATCATTGAATTTATATTTATAGTTGACCATTTTCTTTATTATAATACATTTTCTTTTAAGATTCAATCATTAACGTCGTTGGACCGACATTTGTAAATGAAACATTCATCATAGCCCCAAACACACCAGTTTCAACAGTTATACCATACTTATCTCTTAATAACTGATTAAACTGTTCATACAAGGGTTGGGCTACTTGTGGAGGAGCCGCTTGAATAAAGCTAGGGCGATTCCCCTTCTTTGTATCTCCATATAACGTAAATTGAGAGATTGAAAGAATTGATCCCGCTTCATCTTGAATTGATTTATTCATCTTACCAGCCGCATCCTCAAAAACTCTAAGATTCGCTACCTTCTTAGCACAATACTCCACATCCGCTAACGTATCCTCATGTGTCAATCCGACAAGTAAAACGAATCCATAATCAATTGCACCTACTACCTGATCATCGACCGTAACACTTGCATTTCTTGCCCGTTGAACGACTACTTTCATTAAAACAAACACCTCACTACTGTAAAATACGCTCTACGCTAAAAACATCTTTAACACGTTTAATCGTATTAACAATTGATAACAATTGTTCAATATTACGCACCGAAAATGACATATTGATAATCACTGTATCCGCAGATGCCTGCGCGTTCAATTCCGTAATATTTGTATTGATGGTTGCTAACCTTTGAATAATATCCCCTAAAACATTTTTACGGTCAAGTGCGACAACCTTAATTTTAGCATTGAACGTATTTCGATGCTCATCATCCCATTCAACAGGCACCAATCGACCATTCATTTTTGCATTATGACATTCCGCATGATGAATTGTGATCCCGCTTCCCTTTGTAATATAACCAACAATCGGATCACCTGGAACTGGATTACAACATTTAGCAATGCGTAAATCAACATTGTCTAATCCATCGACAATAATTCCAAAACGATTTTTTGCTTTTTTACGTTGTCCCTCTTTGACTTTCGCAGCATCATTAATCTGCTGAATAAGATCCGTCTCATTAACCTCTTTTCCATCCGATAAATAACGTTCTAAAATTGTCTTCGGAACGAGGCGACCACGACCGATTTGATAGTACAATTCCTCGAGTTTATCAACATTTTGTTTTTTATAAATTTTTAAAAGCTTTTGAGTATCAATGGAATTAATGGATAAATCCTTTGACGCAAGCTCTTTTGCAAATAATTCCTCACCTTTACGTGTATATTCCTCACGTTTTGTTCGATTAAAGTACTGACGAATTTTATGGCGCGCCTGCGAAGTTTTCACTATATTTAGCCAATCTTCACTCGGTCCAAATGAATTACGTGACGATTTAATTTCTACAATATCACCTGTTTTTAATTGATAATTTAATGTCACAATTTTTCCATTTACAATCGCCCCTGTTGTCTTATGCCCCAGGTTTGTATGAATTCGATAAGCAAAGTCAATTGGGGTTGATCCAGGTGGAAAATCAAACACATCACCATTTGGAGTGAATACATAAACATTCGCATTAAAAATGTCATCTTTAACTAATTTCATTAACTTTTCAGCATCGTTGACTTCTTCTTGATAGGCAATCAGTGTCTCATACCATTTTAATTTGTCTTGAATTTCCTTTTGTTCCTGCTTAGCCGTCACTTGACGATTTTCCTTATACGCCCAATGTGCAGCAACCCCTTGCTCTGCAATTTCGTCCATCTCTTTTGTTCGAATTTGCACTTCAAACACATGGCCATTTGGACCGATAATAGTTGTATGTAAAGACTGGTACATATTAGGCTTCGGCATTGCAATATAATCCTTAAAACGATTTGGAATCGGTTTAAAATTTGCATGAATAACCCCTAGTGCCGAGTAACATTCAGGAAGCGAATTAACGATTAAGCGAAGAGCTAACAAGTCATAAATTTCATCAAATTCTTTTTCGCGCGTTTGCATTTTCTTATACACACTATAAATATTTTTAATACGTCCCTTAATTTCAAAGGGAATATGATACTCCTCAAGAGCGGCTTTTATCTCTTCTTCCATCTCTCGAATTTGTTCCTCACGCTCATGTTTCTTTTGTTTAATTAATTGAGCAATTCGATAAAAATCTTCTGGCTTTAGAAAGCGTAACGACGTGTCTTCAAGTTCTGCCTTTACTCGATACATCCCTAATCGATGCGCAATTGGAACATAAATTTCCATTGTTTCATGGGCAATTGCACGTTGTTTCTCTGGAGGCAAAAATTTAAGTGTTCGAATATTGTGCAAGCGGTCGGCAAGTTTCACTAAAATAACACGGATATCCTTACTCATAGCTAATAGCATCTTCCGATGATTTTCCGCCTGTTGCTTTTCTTTTGACTTATAGGTTAACTTTGTTAGCTTTGTGACACCATCAATAATTTCGGCAATTTCATTATCAAATAATTCAGCAATTTCTTCTTTAGTAATATCTGTATCTTCTATAATATCATGAAGCAATCCTGAAGCAATCGTTCGTGGCCCCGTTTGCCATTTCGTAAGAATATGAGCCACCTCAATGGGATGAATAATATAAGGTTCGCCTGATTTTCGTAATTGATCTTTATGTTTCTGAAAGGCAAGTTCAAAAGCACGTTCAATCACCGCAATACTCTCTGGATTTTTAATATACGTTTTAGCTTGCTCTAAAACATGATCAATAGATATCTCATATCCGTTTAATTGATACATAAACATTACTCCTATTATTTAATCTACTTAATTTTATTATAAAGCTAAATTTGTCATTTGTTTCATGAAAGACATAATTTTTTAAAAATATTTACTAGGATGAAAAAAAAGGATGATTATTCATCCAACCTTTCCTATCATTTAATAATTTTTTCATACTTTTTAAAAGTTTAACACAAAAAAAAGGAAGAATGCAACACAAAATGTGCCATTCCTCCCTTAGCTTTTCAATTATTTTGAATTAATATTTCATTAATGACAAAACTTCATAGTTTTCTAACAATTTTCGACCGTTTAACTCTTCTAATTCAATTAAAAAAGCACACCCTACAACAACTCCACCTAATTGTTCAATTAGCTTAACTGTTGCTTCAACCGTTCCACCAGTTGCTAATAAATCATCTACAATTAAAACACGTTGTCCTGGCTTAATTGCATCTTTATGCATACATAATGTATTTGACCCATATTCGAGATCATAATTAAAAGACACCGTTTCACGTGGTAATTTTCCTGGTTTACGAACAGGGGCAAACCCAATTTTTAACTCATGGGCAACCGGACATCCAAAAATAAATCCTCGGGCTTCAGGTCCAACAATAACCTCGGCCTGCTGTTTTTTTGCAAATTCAACCATTTTTTGCGTCGCATAATTATATGCCGCGCCGTCTGACATTAATGGTGTAATATCCTTAAATTGAATTCCTTCCTTCGGAAAGTTAGGTACATTCGCTACATAGTCTTTAAGATTCATCAGTCATTTCCTCCCTAGCTGTTGTAAAAATATGTTTTAATTCTGTCCACGTTGTTAATTCAAAAAATTCAAGCATCTTCAATTTTGAATTTTGGAGTTGATACGTTGCAGCCTCTGATAAATCGCGCTTTGCGATGCAATCGGGTAAAAAAACAGAACCATTTTTTATTATAACAAGTTCCACTTCAAAAAACACCTGTAAAATAAATAATAATTCATTTTTGCTAATTCCCAGTCTTAAAAAATAATTCATCATTTGGTGGTTTAGCGTGATAGGGGCATGTTGTTTAATCACCCGATAAACGGTGACAAATTTCTCACGACTAGCAAACGTTATATTCGAATCGATAGGCGCTATAACAATATTATTAGGCTTTTTCTCTCGAATGAGTCCTATTAATTCTTCCTTTGAATTCGGTAGTTGATCAATAACTAATGTTTCAATATGATTTTCATCTTTCGCCTTTGCATAAGACGTTGCCAAGAACAAATCATCTTTTCGTTGTTCATACGCCTGTTTATTACGCAAATCGATTAATTGAAACTCCTCACACAAAACGTCAACAAAGTGAAATTGAACATTTCGATGCCCATTCCATTCATTAATTTTCAGTTCTCCTACAAAACTAAACCGTGTATCTTTCGTCAAATAAGTCGATAAATGGGCTTGATTAAAGGCAATGCCTTCCAGACAATTTCCATCTTGTTCGAGTGTAAATTTTAAATGCTGCATTTTGTTTCCGATGACTTTTACGTTGCTTACATATACATCTCGCATTTCAAATAAGGGTGGGCGATTCCCTTCTCCAAAGGGAGCCAGGCACTGCAATTGATCAACGAAAGAAACATCTAAATCTGAGATAGGTAAGCATAAATCAACGGTAAGAGAGGGCTTAAGATCCGTATCTTTTAAAAGTTCATTCATTTGATTTTCAAGAGGTTGAAGATTTTTTTTATCAAATGTAATTCCTGCTGCCAAGGCATGTCCACCAAAGCGTTCTATCAGTGATTGACATTGCGTTAATAATTCAAATAAATGGTATCCTTCTACCGCTCGTGCCGACCCTTTAATAAAACCTTCGTGATCATCTGTCACTACAAAGACAGCCTTCTGCCACTGCTTTGCTAAACGCCCAGCTACAATTCCAAGTATCCCCTCATGCCAATGAGGAGCATATAGAATTAACGCCTTTTTCACTGCTAAAGTCTCCTGATCTACCATTTTCATCACTTCTTCTAATACTTGTTGTGTTGTCTTTTGCCGTTCGGTATTAATTTGTTCAATTTGTTGAGCCAGCTCCGTCGCCTCATCTTGATCCTCACAAATTAAACACTTTACAGCTAGCGTCGCCTCATCCATACGACCAGGAGCGTTTAGGCGGGGACAAATCTCAAACCCTACGTTAACCTCTGTTACCTCGTTCTTATTCGTATTGGCCATCTCCATAATGGCATTCAATCCCTCAATCTCTGTTTCCTTTAAGGCGGCAAGACCTCTTTTCACAATCGATCGATTTTCATCAATTAACGGGACAACATCACCAATGGTTCCAAGCATGGCAATAGCATAATAATCCTCAGGAATGACTTCCTCTAGTAATGCCTCCGCTATCTTCAACGCAACCCCCGCGCCTGATAAGTGATGAAACGGATAATTTTTATCAAGCTCCGGATGCAAGATAGCATACGCGCGGGGAAGTGTTTCCTTTACCTGGTGATGATCTGTAATAATAAGATCTACCCCATGTTCCATCAACAATTCCGCCTCTTCAATTCCGGCAATTCCGTTGTCTACCGTAATGACTAATTGAAAACCATCCTCTATTGCCTGCATAAACGCTTCTTTATTCGGGCCATATCCCTCATAAAATCGATTTGGAATATAATAATCAACCAAAGCTCCTAGCTCGCGAAGACAACGAACTAAAATAGATGTTCCAGTTACCCCATCTGCATCGTAATCGCCATAGACTAGAATCGGTTGTCCCTCATCTATGGCCGTATTAAGTCGCATAATAATTTTAGACATTTGCGAAAACAATAACGGATCGTGGTGAACCGGCACTTGATGGTTAAATGTTGCAAGATTTTCCGGTTCTACTAACTTTCTAGATAAAATAAGACGTTCAATCGCCGGGTGGAGTTCACCTCTCTCTCCCTGCATACTTTCGTCTAATATGTCACATTTTCTCCAATTCATCATCGATTTAAGCAAAAGTATCTCCTCACCTTCATATTTTAAAATTCTTATTCATAGACTTAAGCAAAATCATAACTAAAGTATAGGTGAAAAAATTATGAAAAAACAAAACGTCGTACAAGGAACATTTATTCTCGTTATAGCGGGACTCATCACCAAGGTCCTAGGAATGATTAACCGCGTCATGGTGACACGTCTACTTGGTGAAGATGGAATTGGAATCTATATGTTAATTGGGCCAACCCTCATGTTACTTACAACCTTTGCAAGTATCGGTCTTCCAATTGCTATTCCAACCCTTATTTCTCGCGCCAACGAACGCCAAAAAAAGGTTTTATCTGTATCACTCATTATTGCTATGGCTTCGAGTTTACTCATTAGTATCTTATTGTTTTTTATTGCCGAACCATTAGCCGTTTATTTACTCAAGGATGAGCGAACTTATCTACCCTTGATTTCCATTGGTCCACTACTCTTTTTTGTTTCACTTTCAACTATTTTCAAGGCCTATTTTCAAGGAGAACAGAATATGTTCCCATCAGCCATTTCAACCCTAGTGGAACAAGTTATCCGGATGGTTTTCTCTGTTCTTTTTATCTCATGGCTACTTCCACACGGAATTGTATTCGGAATTGTTGGAACAATTTGGGCATCAATTGCAGGAGAGTTTTCTTCTATCTTAATTCTTATTTTTCTATTCTTTAAAAACATCAAGCATAACCATCAGGGGGCAAACTTAAGACCGATTCATCTAAGCCCTCAGAACTTTAAAGATGTATTAGCTATTTCATTACCGGCAACAGGAAGTCGACTCATCGGATCATTCTCGCATTTTCTTGAACCCATCGTTGTTGTCCAATGCCTTTTCAAAATTGGTTATAACAGTGCACAAAGTGCGAAATTATACGGAGCCGTTTCCGGTTTTGCCCTGCCTATGGTTCTCATGCCTTCGTTTATCTCAAATGCAATTACTCAAGCAATCGTTCCACCAATTAGTCAGGCATTTGCTAATAAAAGATATGATAGAATTTATTCGCATCTTAATAACGCCTTCTTGATCTCATTCTTACCAAGCGGAATTTATACCGTTTTATTGATGCTATTTCCAACCGAATTAATGAATCTACTTTATGGCTCTTCAACCGGGGCAAATTACCTCATTCTAATGGCCCCTGTCTTCTTACTCCTTTACTTTCAAGCACCACTCACTTCTACCTTACAAGCAATTGACGAGGCGAATCAAGCGATGAATACGACTTTCATCTCCTCAGTTATAAAGATTATTATGATGATTATTTTGCTTCAAATTCCAAACCTAAATATTTATGGGTTAGTTATTTCTGTTTTGTTTAATGTTATATTTGTAACCGGATGGCACTTTCTTCTAGTAAGAAAACATATCGGTTACCGCATGAATCTACGTTCCGTTTTCAATGCAACATTAATCATCGGAATTACGTTCATGCTTGGTTCCTATTTAAAATTAGCTTATACCTTCCATACCAATCAATTTCTTAATATGATTATTATTTGCTTTATCGTGGGCATTTCGTACTTATTTTTACTTTTTGTCTGCGGTCTATTTCCCACTCAGGTCAGTGATGGAAAGCGGATCAAACGACAAGCTAATTATAACACGAAATAACAAAAGAAGTAGCAACTTTACTTAAAGTAGAAAACGTCGTCAAAATTAACGGCGTTTTTTTTCATTTAAATTTAAGGATTCTCGCGTAATAAACTGAAGTTCCTTTCCATCAAATGCAGCATAGTAAACCTCTTTTACTCCAAAAATCCCTTTTTTATCCATTTGTTCTTCTACCCATTTTTCCGTTTTATGAATTTTTAATAAATTTTCTTTTTCAATACCTCCGGATGTAATAATAGGAAGTGGACAATAGGTAACATCTTGCCTTTTAAAGGAAGAGAGTTGTCCATTTGACTCTAAAATGGCATACTCAACCTCAAAAACAGATGAAATATTATTTGCCCGTAATTGGAGCATGAGGTCATCAAAAGTATATCGTTGTTTTCTCATCTCATGGATATTAATTCTTCCCTGATGAATAAGAATGGACGGCTTCCCATCAACAAACTCCCGAATTTTTTTGTATCGTAACGTAATAAAGGCGGAAGTAAATTGCAAAATTCCAAGTAATCCAATGGCTAATAAAACCTCATGAATGGGACGTTCTAGATTATCAATTGCCATTGCTGCAATCTCCGCCATTAAAACAGAGACCACTAAATCGAGCAACGTCAATTGACCAATTTCCCTTTTTCCCATTAACTTAAACACGATTAATAGGACAATATAAAAAAGCGTCGTTCTATATATCACATTATAGCAATTAAGATCCATATTTTTCCCTCTATTTCAATCTTTTATCCTTAAAGTTACATAATCATTTCAATTGGTTCATAAAGTTACTAATGAATACACATAGTCATAGGAGTTGAGAATATGTCAGAAAAACTAGGAAAAGCATTACTAGACGGATTGGCATTCATTGTTATTAGTATCCTCATTTTCGGTCTACTTATAACAACAATTGCTTATTTTGGATGGGTCTCAGTCGGGTTACTCGGAAACATCATCTACGCTGCTTTTGTTATTACCTTTTTCACGGGGACTGCTATTATTTCTAAAAAATTCGCTGAAAAAGGATGGTTAATCGGTATTTGTGTTGCTTCGGTTATGGTATTATTAAGCCTTCTATTTTATACCATCGGTGTTGAGGCACCTTTAAGCCTACAATTTTACATTCGAAGCATTATCACCTTTGTCATTTGTATTGCAGGGGGAATGATTGGGGTTAATTTACCAACTAAAAAATAAAAAGAGGAAGAGCCTCGTATCAGGCTCTCCTCTTTTTATTTTTCTACTTTACGAGCGATTGCGTGACGTTCAAAAATCCATTTTTGACCCTCGTCATTAATTAACGTCACCACTTCTTCTTCAATTGAATGAATACGTCCATGAATTCCTCCAATAGTTACAACTCGATCCCCTTTAGATAAACTATTTTGCATCGTTGTTACTGCCTTACGACGTTTGTTTTCTGGGCGAATCATAAAGAAGTAAAAAATCGCCCCTAATAACACTAGTTGAATAGCTAACATAACTGTTTGATTCATTATAAACCGCTCCCTTTCTTACTCGTCAACAAACTTATCATTGATGACTTTATTTATCTATCTCCATAAATCACTGAAACCTTTCAATGACACATGGCCTATGCTTAAAATCCTCGTGATCCTGGCAAATTAATCCCATATTGTTCAAAGAATTCTTCACGGAAATCCAATAAACGATCTTGTCGGATTGCCTCTCGTATCTGCTCCATTAAATGGATTAAGAAATGTAAATTATGATACGAAACTAATCGTTGTCCAAACGATTCATTCGCCTTAATTAAGTGGCGAATATATGAACGTGTATAATTCTTACATGTGTAACAATCGCAGTTTGGATCTAACGGCGTAAAGTCGCGCTCATAAACTTTATTCTTAATAACCACACGTCCGACTGAAGTCATGGCTGTTCCATGACGAGCGATACGCGTTGGTAAAACACAATCAAACATATCAATTCCGCGAATAGCCCCATCGATTAAGTCGTCTGGTGACCCTACTCCCATTAAATAGCGTGGCTTATCCTTTGGCAAATAAGGAACAGTATATTCAATCATTTTTCGTGCGACATCCTTTGGTTCCCCAACTGATACCCCTCCGACTGAATAACCTGGGAAGTCCATTTCTACTAATTTTTCAGCACAATACTTACGTAGTTCAGGATATTCTCCTCCCTGAACAATTCCAAATAAAGCTTGGGTTTCGGAATTTTTATGCGCTTTTTTTCCTCGTTCCGCCCAACGAATCGTACGATCAACTGAATTTTTCATATATTCAAATGTCGCAGGATATGGGGGACACTCATCAAAAGACATAATAATATCAGCCCCTAATGAGTTTTGTACTCCGATTGAAATCTCAGGTGACATAAATAAAGGAGCCCCATTACGATGGTCGCGGAAAGTTACTCCCTCTTCAGTAATTTCACGTAATTTGCTTAAACTAAAAACTTGAAATCCACCTGAATCGGTTAAAATAGCTCCTCCCCAATTTTCAAACTTATGAAGTCCACCTGCTTCCTCAACAATCTTCTCACCTGGTTGTAACCAAAGATGGTAAGTATTCGCTAAAATAATTTTAGCTCCCATCTGATCAAGTTCTTCAGGAGATAACGTTTTAACAGTGGCCAACGTTCCTACCGGCATAAAAACTGGGGTTTCAAATGTCCCGTGTGGGGTGTGCAATTTACCATAACGAGCACCTGATTGTTTACATTCATGTATTAATTCATATTTAATCGCCAACAGAGGCACCTCACTTTTTCTAGATTCTAAGTTGTTATTCTTCAATAATTAACATCGCATCTCCAAAGCTAAAGAAACGATACTTCTCCTCTACCGCAATGCGATAAGCATTCATGATAGATTCCTGTCCTGCTAGAGCCGAGATTAACATAATTAATGTTGATTTTGGCAAATGGAAATTAGTTAACATCCCATCAATTCCTTTGAACTCATAAGGAGGGTAAATAAAAATATCTGTCCATCCTTCACAAGCCTTAAATGTTTGATGATTACGAGCGATTGTTTCAAGTGTTCGCGTCGAAGTCGTTCCTACGGTAATAATTCGACCACCCTTTTGTCTCGTTTCATTTAATAAATCAGCCGTTTCCTGTGACATCTGATAAAACTCCGCATGCATCTCATGTTCTTCAACACTCGTCGCAGATACCGGTCTAAATGTCCCTAATCCGACATGCAAAGTAACATATGCAATATTTACCCCTTTGCTTTTAATTTTCTCTAGTAACTCTGTCGTAAAATGTAATCCGGCAGTAGGAGCTGCGGCAGATCCAATTTCTTTAGCAAAAACGGTTTGATATCGATCACGATCGTCTAGCTTTTCCGTAATGTAGGGCGGCAGTGGCATTTCACCTAAGGAATCCAATACCTCATAAAAAATTCCCTCGTATACAAATTTAAAAATTCGTTTTCCCATCTCGCCCGTTTGAATACATTCAGCTTTTAGGCGACCATCACCAAACTCAACCACCGTCCCAACTTTAACTCGCTTAGCCGGTTTAACTAACGTTTCCCAACAGTCGTCTTGTTCCTGTTTTAAAAGAAGAACCTCAATATGAGCCCCCGTATCTTGTTTTTGACCCATTAATCTAGCCGGCATCACTTTTGTATTATTTAAAACAAGCGTATCATTCGGTTTTAAATAATCAATGATCTGATGAAAAACCTCATGTTTGATTTCACCTGTTTTTTTATTTAAAACCATTAAACGCGACATATCCCGGTTTTTTAAAGGGGTTTGTGCAATTAACTCTTCTGGTAATTCGAAGTCGAATTGATCTACGCGCATAACACACCAACTTTCTATGTTGCAAAATTTATCACTATGTATAAATTATCTACCAAATATCGTTATTTTTCAATCTTTATTTTAACGGATACGGGACGTTCAAATGTTCACAAGCTTGAGGAGTAATCACCCGACCACGAGGGGTTCGCTTGACAAATCCTAATTGTAACAAATATGGCTCATAAACATCTTCCAGTGTTTGGGGCTCCTCCCCAATTGACGCCGCAATAGCCTCAATTCCACACGGCCCTCCATTAAATCGTTCAATAATCCCCATTAAATACTTGTGATCAACATAATCTAATCCTAGTGAATCTATGTCTAAACGGTCCAATGCTAACTTTGCAATATCATGTGTAATGATACCATCCCCTATAACTTGTGCATAATCGCGCACACGTCGAAAAAGACGATTAGCAATACGTGGGGTTCCTCGCGAACGCCGCGCTAGCTCTAAAGAAGCTTGATCATCAATCGGTGTATCATAAACAATCCCTGTTCGTTTTACAATGGATTGGAGTTGCTCTTCCGTGTAGTATTCTAAACGATTCATAACACCAAAGCGGTCGCGAAGTGGAGCTGATAAATCCCCTGCACGCGTCGTTGCACCTACTAATGTAAACGGAGCCAAGTCCACACGGATAGAACGGGCGGAATCATCTTTTCCGACAACGATATCGAGCACGTAATCTTCCATCGCTGGGTATAAAACCTCCTCGATACTTTTAGGTAAACGATGAATCTCGTCAATGAATAAAACATCTCCAGGTTCTAGAACCGATAAAATAGCAGCTAAATCACCACTCCGTTCAATCATCGGCCCTGAAGTCGTTTTAATATTAACTCCCATTTCATTTGCGATGATCGTCGCTAAAGTCGTTTTTCCAAGACCTGGTGGGCCAAAAAGCAACACGTGGTCTAATGACTCATTTCTACTTTTTGCCGCGTCAATAAAAATTCTTAAGTTCTCTTTCACAGCCGTTTGGCCAATATACTGATTTAGACGCTCAGGGCGCAAACTTAATTCTGATTCATCTTCTCTCATTTCATCCGGCGTCACTAAGCGTTCCTCTATCATCATCTAACCTTCTTTCCTATTTATTTTGGCACATTCTGATAAAACAATACCAAAATTTTCTTTTAATAATCGTTCACCTTGATCGGTTAAGTAATATTTAATTTCATGATTTTTATCCATCTCTAAGTGCAAAATGCCTTGATCAAGACAATATTGAACAAAAGCTCCCCCTATTCCAAACGGATTAACTTGCTGTCCTTTCCCCATTTTAAATATCCCCCTTATTTAACCAATAATTGCAATCCCTTTTTAATAATCTCATCAACGGAAGCCGTTGTATCCTTGAAGGCCGTCCTTACCTTCGTTAATTCCTTATCCCCATAACCAAGCGCCTGTAATGCCTCAATGGCCTCCGTTAAACCAGGATTCGTAAATAATGGACCTTCTGGAATCACAAGCTTCCCTTTTAAATCCAATATAATTTGTTGGGCTGTCTTCGGACCAATTTTAGGAAATTTGCATAAATACTTCGCATCACCATTTTCAATAGCCTGACGTAAGCCATTCATGTCTTTCATCGCTAAAATTGCACAGGCTGTCTTCGGACCGATTCCACGAGCACTAATTAAATTAATAAATAAATCATGCTCCTCTAGGGTTCTAAACCCATACAAACTAATTTCATTCTCGGATACCACCTGATGTGTAAAAACCTGAACAGCTTCTCCCTTTTTAAACTCATACGGATTCGCTGTATGAACCTTATACCCGATTCCGTTAACCTCAATGACAACAAAATCCTTTCCACCATACGATGTGTGTCCCTTTAAATAAGCGAACATTTCAAATCACCTCTTTATCGCCCATTATAACATAAAAAGAGACAGCTAAAAAGAGGAGAAAAACAAACATTAGTTCTATGGTTGCAAGTTATAAACTAAAAAAAGTGTTAACTCAATCACGGACTGAATTAACACTTTTTTTATAATCGATTTAATGATTTTTATGTCTATAAGAGTGAATGAAATTATAGTAATATGGAATAACGATGACAAATCCACCAATAATGTTACCAATTGTTGCAATAAATAGGTTCCAAGCCATCCCTGCATAAGAAGCATCTGCCCCTAAAACTTTCCCCATTCCTAAAACAAACATATTGGCAATACAGTGTTCTACTCCCATTAATGCAAAGACCGCAACAACTAAAATACTTAAGATACATTTACCTGCCACGTCTTTAGCCGCGTATGCCACGTAAACTCCACCAGCAATTAAAATATTACATAAAATTGCACGGAAGAAAATTGCTGATGTCGATAAGCTAACTTTTGCTTCTGCTAAATGGCGAATATTCTCAGCAACATGAGGGTTCACACCATTTGTAAATAACTCTGCACCTGCTAACAAACCAATTCCAAGTAAAACTCCCAAGAAGTTTCCAATCCAAACTAAAACTAAATTTTTAATAAACGCACCTAATTTTACTTCTTTTTTAAAGTAAGCCTTACCGATTAATGTATTTCCAGTGAACAAGTCAGCTCCTGTTAATAAGATTAAAATTAAGGCAACAGGGAATAAAAATGCCCCCACAATTTTTCCTGCATATGGGTCTGTCATTTGTCCGTAAACAAGTAAATAAACCGTATACCCTAATGCGATAAATAACCCCGCTAACATTCCCGAAACAAGAACGACACTGTCTTTACGCGCTACCTTATACTTTCCAACTTCAACAACTTCATTTGCAATTTCCTTAGCCGATAACATACGTGGCTGTTGCATACCAATTCCTCCATTTACTAATACATTAACTTTTCTTTTTTATAATTCCTTTAATAAAATACCACTTTTCCATCATTTTTTCAAATGTATTTGGCTACTTTTTTATTCGTAAAGCGCTATTTTATACTTTTGAGGACGATATACCTAAACTTATCTTTTTAAACGTTTCTTTAACATTAACTCATAAACCTCTTTCATAACCGCCGATATAGGAACAGCCAAAAAGACTCCGATAAAACCAAAAAGGGATCCCCCTAAAATAACAACAGAAATAATCCAAAGAGGAGATAAACCAACAGAATCCCCCATAATTTTAGGTCCTATCACATTTCCGTCCAGTTGCTGTAAGACAAAAATGAAAATGGCGACCCAAATCGCACGAATGGGATCGATCATCAACGTCATACCAATCGGAAAAATCGCTCCAATGATAGGACCGAAATACGGAATAATATTGGTGATAAAAACAATAAAAGAAAACAATAAAACATAGGGTACCTTCAAGACCGAAAAACCGATTAGCGCAAGCAGACCAACAATTAATGAATCCAATAACCGGCCTACCATATAATCTTGAAACGTATGATAAGTAAATCGGGTAAAATAAAGAACCCGTTCTTCTTGCCTTGGAAAATAGCCTGCTAAAAAACGTTGGAACGAACAAAAAACCTTCTGTTGATCGATGATTAAATAAATTGAAATAGTAAAACCTAAAAACCATTGTAAAATCTCGGCTAACACGCCTATCAGTGAGGACCATAAAGAAGTCGATAACTGATTCACAATGCGAAATGTACTTTGACTAATACTTTGGATATTTTCCTCTATATATGCCAAAATCTCATTCCAATACGGAATTCTCTCTATCACCTCATAGCCAAACTGATTTGAATCTAAAGATCGAATATGTTTCGTGATTTCCATAATACACTCAGACACTCCAACTAAACACGATGGGATAATTAAGCCAACACAACAAAGGACTCCCCCTACCATAACCAAATACGCATTAAAGATACTTAACCCACGAGAACATTTTAGCCGTCTTTCAAACCAAAGGACAATAGGGTTCGTTAACGCGACTAAAATAGCTCCAATCAAAAATGGCTTAAAAATCCCTACAACGGACCCTATCAGACGATAAAAAAACTCGGGATAGCCGGTTAGGCGATAAAATAAAACCCCAAAAATAGTTAAAAATAGACTATACTTTACTGTTTCCTTCGTCATCCCTCTCACCTCTAACTTTATTTCCTGTATTATGGTCAAAGAAGAGAGGGTTAAATCAACTGCTTTTATTTATTCAGCAAAACACTGCAGGAAACCCATTACAAAAAGTTAACGAATTTTATTTTCTCACAATTTATTACATGGCATAACCTTCTATTTTTTCACCCGCACGCGGTTTGGCGACTGAGGATTCTCCCTCAACACACGATATAAAATTCGATACGCATCCTCACTGCCTAAATCCATATAATACTTCAACACTTCCGGTCTAAAATCAAACGATCCATAAATTCCGTTCCCCAGCTCTTTACTCGGAAAAATTTCAATAATTCTTTTTCCTTCAATCGAGGACTTTCCAATTCTTGAACGTGGATCCAAATAAACAACAATAATAGTCTCACAATCCGTTGATAATAAGGGGCGAAGAGGAGCCAACTCCGATTTCATTGGATCAACATAATTAACCCCTTCAATCGAAACAGGTTCGTATAATCCTGGCACGGCAGTTGTCGCTAAAAGAACACCTTTCATCTGGTGATAAGAAAGATCATTCAATTTAAAAAAACGTCGTCGTGAAGACTTAGACTCCTTACAGGAAATATAAAGATCACGATGATCCTCTTGAATTGAAACAGGATTTAAATAATAACGAAAAACTTTATCAAACCCCTTCCTTTTTAAAGGTAAGCCAACCTGATTAGCCATGCCTGCTAGATTCATCATCCCCATAAAAGAAGGGATTTTTCGATAATTTATAGAATCTACAATTTGATTCATTCGATTCATATTTTCTTTGCTGATTGAAAAAATAGAAGACCACGGGCAATTGAGCCAAAACTTTTCCATTTCTTCTGGCGTATATTGCAAAAATAACGCACCATTGACTCCTCCAATGGAAGATCCTGCCACGGCATGGATATGGGATAATAGTCCAAATTCCTCAAGCACACGCAGAACACCAACCTGATACGCGCCCTTTGCCCCACCTCCGCATAAAACTAAACCTATTTTTTTCATGCTATCCCTCCTTTCCATCTAACATAAAATATGACAATGTTCACCTAACAGTACCTACCCGCCCAAACTTTTTTAATGTTCTACCTCCACCGCACATAAAAAAAAGTTAGTATAAACTATTCGTTCATACTAACTTTCCTGTTTTGATAAATTTCCAAGCACAAAGGCATTGGCTACTTTTTTCATTTCTTTTGTTGAATTGAGCGTACAAAAATGTGGTTGCCCATTAAAGAAGGCCGTTTGATAACCCACATGCTCATCTTGCAAATATTTCGATAACTCTCTTCCAAGAGGCCCACTTGCAAACTTCATCACAAATATAGATTGACCTTGCCATCGGTTAGCGCGTTCATCCATTGATTTAACATACGTGTCAATCTCATCAAAACATCCGAGACACCCCTCACACTGTTTCCGCTTCCCGCTTAAATGCCGCGCAATACACGGCGTCGGAGTTAAGGCCATTAAATGATTTTTCTCCTGAAAATGGTGACAATACTTTACATAATCAAAAATAGCCCTTTGTGACAGCGAACGATCCCCCTGATATTGCGACTTTAAATCCACCGTTTCTAACCAAACGGCTACTCGGTCTGGTAATAGATGATAGTTGAAGAAGGCGTAAAAGTGGTACGGATGAAACCATCCTCGAATTGATTTCTCATTCATCCATTTAAACCCATGCATCAAATCAAACTTTTCAACACCATACGGAGTAAAACAGCGGTCCTTTAACTCTTCCTTTAATCCCCGCAACCCTGGCTGTATCACCGCGGGAATTGGAACTAACTGAACCTTATTTGCGATGAGGTTGCCCTCGATATACCGTTTAAATAAATTAGTTTGGCTTTGAAGGGCATCCTCATTTCCTTCAACAGAAAAAATATGAATCGTTTTACCTTTAAAATATTTTTCAAAGGCATGAATCAAGCCGAATACATCGCCCCCAGACCCGGTGGCCATCGCTAAAACATTGATTGTGTCTAACGAATGATAAACCGAAAAAATTTCAGATTGATTAAAGAGGTCACTATAAACTTCGTAAGATTGACGATAACTCATCGGAAACTGTTCGATGAGACAAGCTACAATTTTTTCCTTTGAATTATGTAAATTGTCTCGTGTATTCCCTTCTCTTTGCACCTCGTAATCAATCGGCAAATCATTTGCCCATTCTTGAATCACTTCATATAACGTCGGATTTAAATGTCTCATGGTTCCTCATCCAATCTCTTATTCAGCCGCTCTTAAACGGTCGACTTCAAAATACATCGAAACTTGAACAAACCCTGATTGATTCGATGGATTAATTTCATTATAAGGAAAATAAGCGGTCATTTCATTATACAGAGCTGTTCGCTCCATCGCAAACTCAATCTGTTGCGGATAATTAATTTTTGCTAATTTACAAAAATAATTAAATTTATCCATGGCACCTAATGGATCCGTATAATAACGATCAAAATATACTTGTTCATCGGGTTGCACAACAACAACGCGAACACGTTTAAAACTTCTCTCCATAATTTACCCTCCTTCTTTTAACCTGACTGTATTATTATCCTATTGTTTAAAAAGAAGAAATATGCCCCAAAAACAACGAGCTTTTTCTTACACCCTCACCCTGCATCAAATGAACGGCATAAAAAAAGGCGAAGAAATTCTTCGCCTTCTACCTATACCAATTTTTATTACATCGCAATTTCATCCCATGATGGAATAGAGTCTAACGCTCCCAATTTTGTTGTTGTTAACGCACCTACTTTATTCGCATTTTGGGTAAACTCGACTAACATTGCTTCATCCGTTAAAATTTCTTTCGGATTGTTTAAGTTCGCAATTTGGGATAATAGTGCTCCGATAAAAGCATCACCTGCTCCTGTTGAATCAATCATGTTAACTGGGACACTCTCAACTTTATAAATTTTATTAATTGAGATGAGGGACCCCTCTTTTCCAAGTGTTAACGTTACAATTTTAGCCCCTAACTCATGCAATGCTAAAATCATTTTCTGATGATCCGTTTCCCCCGTAATAATCTGTCCTTCTTCCTCTGATACTTTAATCAAATCAACCGATTTAATTACTTCCTTACAATGTTTAATAAACAATTCCTTTTTATCATGATAAAGTGCCTCGCGATAATTTGGATCAAATGAAATAAACTTATGATTCTCGATAGCAAATGAAATAAATGACTTATAAACCTCATAAAGTTTATCTCCTAATAAGGCCGTTGCACTCCCTAAATGAACAATTTTACAATCCTTAAATGCTTCAAAGTCAATTTGATCAGGTGATAGATTTCCATCTGCCCCTCGCATGAACTCAAAATCGCGTTCCCCTTGCTCATCGATTGAAACATAGGCAATTGTCGTTCCAAGCGTTTCATCCTTAATCACGTGTTTTGTTCCTACTTGATAACGCTCAAGTGTATCCATTAAAAACTTACCGAACGAATCCTTTCCAACCGCACCCACAAATTCAGCCGATGCACCTAATTTAACAAGCGCTGTTGCTACATTTGCAGGAGCCCCTCCTGCCTTCTTTTGAAAACGTTCTACGTCTACTAACTTCTTACCATTTTCAAGCGAAATAAAATCAATTAACACTTCACCTGGACAAATTACCTTTGCCATTATTACACCTCTTTCTAAACATTTAATCCCCATTTGGTTGTCTTCAATTGTACCATTCCATCCGTAAAGAATTCAATGCCTGCGCTTTCAATTTTTGTAAAAATTCGTGTAGAAAATACTTCAAGCCCATCATTTACAAAAATTTCAATAGAGGAAACATCAACAAAAATTTGTAGTTTCAATTGTTTTTCATCAAAGTGACATTTTCTCACCGTTCCATATTCATCCCCACATGTACGTCCTGATTTTGAACGATCTAACACAAGTTTTCGATTGATTAAATCGTAATAAAAGACCGTTTCTTCGTTATCACCTTTACGAAGTTTAATCCCGACAACTTGAGCTTCAATCTCGGTAAACTCAGCCGTTAGTTCATAAACAATTCCGTTAATTTTTTCAAAAGAGATTGATTCCTGTTGCAAAAGGTGCGTGACGGTATGCGCTTCTTTTCGCAATTGCTCTAGTTCTTTTATCGGACGTTGCCATAATCTATTCTCCTCCACGATTAATTCACGTGGAATCGTCAAACAATGTGCCCAACCATTTTCATCACTCACACAATCAACACCTGGTAGACCAAACCAACCAACTAAAATCCTTCTTCCACTTGGATCTTGCATCGTTTGAGGAGCGTAAAATTCAAATCCACGATCTAACTCAACAAAACTCCCATGTTTAAATACACCATTCTGCCAATCAATTTCTTCCCCAATCAAATACCCCGATTGAAAAATATTATTATAAAGATCTCCCTGTGATTCCATTCCCTGCGGTGAAAGAATCATGACCCCCTTCCCGTTTTGGGTGAAATAGTCTGGACATTCCCACATAAATCCATTTCCTTTAAATGAGGTTTTCACCTCACCCTTGTAGGTCCATTCCACTAAGTCTTTTGACTGATAATAAACAACAGTTCCTTGATTTCCTTCTAGCTCAGCACCAATAAGACAATAATACATGTCTCCTACTTGAAAAACTTTTGGATCCCTAAAATGCTCGGTTACCTGATAAGGCCTATTTTTAATTACCGGTTCCTCATATTTCATTATCTTCCCTTCTTTGTTCATCACTGCCAAACATTGCGTTGGATACCTAACCCAATCTTTATCACGCGCATTTCCCGTATACATTAAATACAACTGGTGGTCCTTTTCAATGGCCGTTCCTGAAAAGACGCCATGACTATCAAAAGGACGATCAGGTTCTAAGGCGATTCCTTCGTTTCTCCAATGAACTAAATCCTTCGATACTGTATGATACCAGTACTTCACCCCATGAACGGGTCCTAGTGGAAACCATTGATAAAACAAATGGTACTCCCCATTGAAATAACTAAATCCATTTGGATCATTTAATAACCCTGTGACGGGCTGAATATGATACATTTGTCGATACGGGCAATGTTTCACCTGATCAATTAATTTCCCATATTCTTCTTTCGAGACTTCTTCAATTCGTCGATAACGTTGCTCTGTTGTCCACTCCATCTGACACACTCCTTTGCAATCTAACCTTTGACTTTTTTATTAAACATTCGCGCTAACATGAGCGTTGCGATAAATCCAACGACAAATGCGATACCTAAAGTCACCATATATTGAAACATTGATTCTGGACGAATAACGATCACACCAGGTAACCCAGCAGGCCCTGGTGAAACAGATAAGACCTTCATAAAAGTTCCATAAGCCGCTGCTACTGCTGAACCAACTAATGCCCCAATAAACGGATATTTTAACTTCAGATTAACCCCAAAGACTGCCGGCTCAGTAATACCAAGTAACGCCGACACTCCCGATGCCGAAGCTAATCCTTTCATTTTAGTATCGTTTTTCATCAAATACATCACCGCTAACGCCGCTGCTCCTTGGGCGACATTCGAGGCAGCAACGACAGCGAAAGTAGGTGATCCACCTAGTGTCCCAATATTCGCTAAAATCTGAGTTTCTGCTGTAACTAATGAGTGATGCATTCCCGTAATCACTAATAACGGATAAGCTACCCCATAAATAGCCCCTCCAACAGGACCTAAAGAGAAAAATAACCACATGACTGCCTCAGTTAATCCGTCCCCGACGATTCGCATGATAGGACCTATGACGATAAACGTAAGAACAGCCGTTACTAGCACAGCAACTAACGGGGTAATAATATTATCAAACATAGCTGGAACGATTTTTCGTGTTTTACGTTCGACTTTTGCTAACACAAATGCCGACACAATAATTGGTAAAACTGTTCCCTGATACCCCACCTTTGCGATTTCAAATCCAAAAACATTCCAAACAGGTATCGTCTGATCTAATAAAGCCTGTCCATAGCTATAGCCATTTAATAAATCTGGATGAATCATAATGGCCCCGATAACAGCCCCTAATACAGGCGTTCCTCCAAAAATCTTCACCGCCGAAAACCCAATTAAAACAGGTAAAAAGGTAAAAGCTGCATTTGAAAATAAATTAATCATCTCTGCTAAGTCTGCCATTTGCGGATAAGCTTCAATCAAAGACTTCCCTTCGATAAACAAACCTTGTGCAGTTAAGACATTATTTAGTCCCATGAGTAATCCAGCCGCAACTAAGGCAGGTAAAATGGGAACAAAAACATCGGCTAATGACTTAAGTACTCGTTGAAAAACGTTCATTTTTGCCCCAGCTACCTCTTTTAGTTCCTCTTTTCCAATTTCTTGAATCCCAGTCTGTTTCAGAAATTCTTGATACACCTGATCGACGATTCCAGTCCCTAATATAATTTGAAACTGTCCTCCATTATTAAACGTTCCCTTCACTAACTCTAACGATTCAATTTGTTCAACATCTATTTTTTGATCCTCACACACGACAATCCGTAAACGTGTGGCACAACTTGCGACTCGAACAACATTCTCTTTCCCTCCAACAAGGAAAAGGATTTGACTCGCCGTTTCTTGATATTTTTGTTGTTTCACATGATTCCCTCCTCTAGTTCACTTAAAATGAAACGTTTCATTTTTTAGGTTAAAAAATATGAAACGTTTCATTTTTCATCTTCAGTATACTACGGGAAAGACCCCCTGTCAATAACAAAATGTAAAACGCTTCCTAACTTTCTTCAAAAGAAAAGGATACCCTGATTAACAAGCTATCCTTTCGTTGTCTTTCCTTGGAAAAGCTGAACAGGCAATAATACCTCATGGGAAACCTCTCGTTTATTAATTAAGGCGATCACCCCATTAACGCTCATTTTAGCGATTTCTTCAATCGGCTGACAAATCGTTGTAATTTTAATTTCATCCGTTGCTGAAGATTTAATTCCATCAAAACCAATAATCTGAACATCTTCTGGAATCCTCTTCCCATTTTTTGTTACGTAGTCTATCACCTGAAAGGCGTAATCATCCGTTACTGCAAATATTCCATCAATCGTTGATGTTTCGATGACCTCTTTTTTTAAAAATAATTCTAAATTTCTCTGAAAAGTTTCATGATGCCCCTGATCATCAAATATCAGATAGGATTTTTGATGTCTTTCGCAATAGTCAACAAAACCTTTTCTCCGATTTCTTGTGGCATTATCTTTCTTTGATCCGTGCCCAATAAAACAAACGGATTGACAACCTACATCGTCTAAATGCTTGGCCGCCAAAGCTCCTCCCGAAAAGTTATCACTACTCACATAGGGAATGTTATCATTAAAAAAACGATCAATACTAATTAATGGTATACTGTTAGAAATATAAGACTCAATATCACTATAAGTAACCGTAATAATTCCATCCACCTGATTTTGTTTCGCCATTGTAAAATAAGCAAGTTCTGTTACGTAATCTCCCTCTGAATTACAAAGAATCATTTTATATTGTTTTTCCCTTAAATAACGTTCAATATGAAAAGCTAATTCCCCATAAAATGGATTCCATACTGTTGGAATAATAAGTGCAACAGTATGAGTACGGTTAACTTTTAAACCACGTGCATAAATATTAGGTTCATAATTTAATTCTTTAATAGCTAGCTCAACAGCCTGTTTTGTTTTCGGCTTCACCGCGATATTATTAATTACCTTTGACACTGTTCCAACAGAAACTCCTGCTCGCTTTGCTACCTCTTTAATCGTTGACACGTTAAACTCACCTTTTTCTGACTTTATTATTAATTAGATTATACCATTCCTCACGGACAAACATTCAGAATATGTCATAAAAAAACACCAATCGCTTATAAAAAACGAATTGGTGTCTTAACTATTTTATCGTCCACAACATTTTTTGTATTTTTTACCACTCTCGCATGGGCATGGTTCATTGCGACCTACTTTTGTCGATTTAACTGGATTAATCATCGGTACAATCATTGGTGCACTCTCTGATTGTTGACTATCTTTTAAGTCGATTTGACGGAATCCTTTGTTTTCCCACGTACGGGCGTGGTTATAGGCATCCGTTAATAATACCATTAATTGTTGACTTGTCCCATATGCACCAATTTCAACCCCACGGTCCTCTAGTAACATAAAGGCGTATTTAGGTTGATACTCGTAGGCAAAAGATACGCCAATTGCATCTGTAATCTCATGTGCCTCCTGATCATTATGAACAATATGCTCAAAAATAAACGCTTCTACTTTTTCAAGCTCCTCTGTCCAATCTCCTTGATCCGTTCCGAATTTTAAAACTTCCTCTTTGGTCGGCATATAGTATGGCTTATCTTGATGAAGATCGTATAACTTAACCGCCTCCATCTCTGAATCCATGAGTAATGCGTCGCTCACAAATAAAGGCCCAAACGACTGAACATCCCCTTTAAAGGTTAATTTACAAAACAGCACATTTAAGGCTTCCTCAGGGGTTAACTCTCCCTCTTCGTATTGATTAAAGACAGTTACTAATTGATTAAACTCACACACACCATATAAATTAACAAGAGCCTTCATATAAAGATAAATTAAATCTGCACGGGCTTTAGTCGCCTCTAACGTTGTTAAATCAATGGCTTTGTATGCCTCTTTAACCACTTCAGGCATGACATAGACAACTTCCTTATCTTTCATCACCGGCAAAACGTAACCTAAACGATATAACACAAGGACACATCCACTTAATGTCGCATCTTGTGTTACATACGCTTCGTTTGCTAACATGACAAAATCACTCATCATTAATTCATCAAATCCGCAAAGAATATACTCAAGTCGGTTAGCATCACTAATCGTCTCTTTAATACGCTCGATGAGTCCACCTTTCGCTAAAGCCGAACACCCCTTTAAACCATGGGCATCCACAATTGACTTTAACTGTGTTTTCTTTAATTTATTTAAAATCGTCTCGAAACTTTCTGTATACTCACATTTAATGACATTCGAAACCATTGATTCTTTCACCATATCATTGATATTTTGCATCAGTAATCCCACCTTACAAAAGAAAAGTCAACTCAACCTAGCGAACGTTAAACATCCGCCCTTTTGAGTCGCAAGATTCGTTAGCAATCGCCAACCTCAATCACCATGATTAATGCATAGCACGACTCAACCCAAACGATTCCATTTTTAAAATAAGACATTGACGTCTTAATCATTTCCCGGATTCTTTTGGTTTTGATGGCGCACACCTTACTTCATGACCTTATTTCTTTATACAACTCCAAAACCAAAACATCGACTTGTATTTCTTCATCTATGTTCTGATGATTCATGCCGTGTACAACACTTGATAAACGTGCCAATTATCCATTAAAAAATGAAAACTAATCGTATTATACAAAAAAAAAGACGTTAAATAAATGATTTTGTTGTATTTTTTTGAAATCTTATATCACTTTTTGTAGAATAGCGAACAGATTTTCCATTTATTTCATCATCCCAACGAACATTTATCCAAATAATCTAAAATATAGGAATATCCCCCCTCCCCTAAACGTCATGATTACTAAAATACATGCATATAGTATAGTAATATCACCATAAAAAAAGGGGGGGAATTTTATGGCCGTTTTTTGGTATGTTTTAGTTGCTTATCTGAGCATTTTTATTCATGAACTTGGACACTATACATCAGCCTATCTTTTCGGTATTAAGGCCACAGACGTTATTACGGGAATGGGATTTAAATTCTTCACGTTTAAAACAAAATCCACGACATTCCGATTCAACATTATTCCTGGTGGAGGCGTGACCATCTATCCGCAAAATCAGGAATTAACTCTTTCACGTTTAAAACAGTTTATCGTCCTAGGTTCTGGAGTCACCTTTAACTATATAGCCGCTGTTTGTGCGACTACACTCTACCTTAAAACATCACCGATTGCTGGATTTTTGGCTTTTAATCAAATGATTATTAATTTTATAAAGACACTCTTTACCCTCTTTTCTATCGATCATTTTTTGGCACCCCATGTTGGAATGGCAGAATCAATTGGAATGATCGCCAATCAATTTACAACGGGACAATTTGTTCTCTTCATTTTTATTTTTATGAATCTTCTTCTGTTTCTCTTTAACTTACTTCCTATTCCTTACTTTGACGGAGGACAGATGATTTCCCTTTATACGGATCCGATTCTTCAAAGGATAGGACTTTCAGAAGCAGTGTTAGAACAAATTAAAATTTTAATTAATCAATTAATCGGAATACTACTTCTCATCGCTGCCTGCTTACCTTTAATCAACGAGGCCTACCACCGTATCATTAAAACATATTTATCAGAACATGACATGATAAAGTGGGCCCTGATCGTCGTTGGGTTCTTATTGATTAAACGACTCGTTTCACCACTTATCTCATCACATAAAAAGAAAAAAAGAGTCTGAGTTTTTTACTCAGACTCTTTTCATGACCTTAGATAAAATTGGAAGTAAAAAGATTGTAGCCAGAAAAGTGCTCACACCGTTTCCAACAGACGTCTGAAATCCCAATAATAAGTGTATCCCTAATGCCCTACCTGTCATACCACTTAAGAAAATAAAGGGAAGGTCAATCAGAGTCCCCGATAAAAAGGCACCTAAAAACCCTAAACACGCAACAACATATTCTGACCTTAGACGCCGGCCAATCAAATGATAGATAATCGCGTAGGTTGGAAAAATAAGCACATACATCAGCGTCCATGGTTGGGCTCCATAAACAAGAACAATGAGTAAACACGCGATTAAGACAGATAAAATAGCTTGTCGTTTAGGTAAAGATATCCCATAAAGTAAAACGGTAAAGTTAAACAGTTCGACATAGAGGACCAGTGAGCCACAATGATAAATGATAAATAGCAAGGAAGCCAAAGCGGAAATCCTCGCAAGCTCTCTAACCTTCATTTTCGCCCCCTAGCAGGGAACTATAGTGGAAAGTCACCTCATCTTTATCAAAAAGGGGAAGTTGATCAGCACTAGGGGCCTGACCAAGAGGCATGACGATTCCCTGCTCTTTTGACTCATATTGATAAAGCCAAAAAGGACCCGAGGGACCATTGTCTTTCGCACTCAAACCTAAAATTCCTGTAATGTATAGTCCGTATTTAGATTCCTCAGCCTCTAACTGTAATGCTTCATGATTTTCTCTTAAAAATTCACCCAAGGAACTTGCATTTGTCTTAAACACTTGATGATCAAGTAAAACCGATGAGGTTTGTTCATCAATTACCGTGAGAACAAGCTCCTTTTCTTCTCGTTCACCATCAGTTGGCGAGAAGGTATAAGTCAACGTAACCCCGATCACGATAACCGCGAAAGCGATAAGTATCTTTTTGAAGTTCAACACAGTCACATCCTCTCCTAAAATAAAACATTTGACCCTAAACTCCCTTATTATAGCGGAACAACGAAATATACACAATAATAAATACTTTTTTCAATCAAACTGTATGTTTATTGAAAAAGTGAACCATACTAAAGTTGGTACACTTTCATATTTTTCAATGTGTCACCGGGCGATGAGGCGCTTGTGTTGACGATGAAATGCTTCCTTCAAAAAAACACTGATGGGATTTTCAGTGTTTTTTTCTATTCCTCTTTAAAGTATTGATCAAGACGAACATCATAGACAACACGCACCCATTGTCCTTTATCCTGATACGTGTAACTCACCCGTTTAAATTGATAATCCTTCCATTTTTTCTTTGATAAATTTGACGTTGTTAATAGGGAGCTTTGTTGATTCCCCCCAATTTCTAATGGGTGATAAAGGGTATGGGTCTCACCTAAATCGTCCTCAAATGTATACATTATATTTTGAATCGCATGTGAAGAATTGTTCTTTAAATACGTTTGAAGCTTAACCCCTGCCCCTTCCGGTGCAAACGTTGGATTAACAAATTCAATATCGTCAACTTTTACCTTAGGGTTAATCGTCTCGCGTTCAGTAGATTCACTATACGTATAAAAATCGCGTCCGACATCATACATCACCACGGTCTCTTGATTCTCCTCATCAATCATTTTAATAGTAAAGCGAGTCTTTTTTAAATCTTTCAATTTTAGACTCTGTGGCCCAACGCAGCGAATCCATCCGCTCGTATCCCCAGGTTTTAACGTATCCTGGGTCACAATGGTCGTATGTTGCCCATCTTTTAGTTCAACCTCAATGGTCACACCTTGAACCGTGTGTTTTGAACGATTTTTTATTTTTGCTTGATAAACGGCTACCTCGCTTCCTTCTTCTCGTTCAAGTGATACATCAACTAGTTCAATTTCTTCAATCTGAATATAATGACGATTCGCCTTCCCGTCCTCTGCCTCCATCTCACATCCAAACAAAACCAAGATTAACATACATGCGAACGTAAGATATATCCATTTGAGTTTCATCCCTTTTCACCCCTTTTTAGCCTTTACTATTAAAATGACCCTAAATCTTTTTTTTATACTCACCACAAATATAAAAAGGTAGGAACATCGGTTCCTACCTTTTTATAACAAATGCTTTCCTAATCCACTATTATATAAATGATACCACTGCTCTTTAGTTAACGAGATACGTGTTGCCTCACAAGCAGCCTTTATACGCGATGGGGTCTTTGTTCCCACAATCGGCTGAATATGAGCCGGATGGCGAAGTAACCAGGCAATCATAATAGCCTCAAAACTAACCTCGTATTCCTTTGCATAACGTTCAATCGTTTGAACTAATGTAGGATACACTTCTCTCCCTTCCTTCGTTGCTAATTGCCCACCTGCAAGGGGAGACCAAGCTTGAATCGTTAATTGATTCAAACGGCAATATTCAAAGGTTCCATCATTTCGATAATTTCCGGGATTCACTGCACAATTTACGTTTAATCCCTCGTCAATAAGTTGAGACTGAACTAACGAAAGTTCTAATTGATTCGTCACAAGCGGATCACTTAAATACGATTGTAATAAAGCTATCTGGGCTGCATTATGGTTACTCACCCCAAAATAACGGACCTTTTGTTGTTCCTTTAAATCACGAAATGCTCTCGCTACCTCCTCAGGTTCAACTAAGGCGTCGGGACGATGAAGTAATAACGTATCTAAATAATCCGTTTTCAAACGTTTTAAAATACCATCAACCGACTTCATAATATAAGCATAACTTAAATCATAGTGGGGAGCAGAGCCCATAAATAAGTCATCCGCCAATCGAATCCCACACTTAGATTGAATATAAATTGACTCTCGGTCCACAAGATTAGCCTCCCAAATCGCAGAAAAGGCGCTTTCCGATTTGCCATTTTTATAAATATCCGCATGGTCAAAAAAATTAATTCCTTGCTCAAGTGCTGCCTCTACCGCTTTAACAGCTGTTATTTCGTCTTCTTTTGTCATCCCTTCACTCTTATTCCAAGATCCCCCTAGTCCCATACAACCGAGGGCAATTTGAGATACCATTTGGTCACTCATTCCTAGTTTAAATTTTTCCACGTCTCATTCCCCAATTCTTTCTCTATTTTTATTTCATCTGCTCTCCTCATCATTCACCATGATATGATTCTTCTGTCGCCCCTTCATGATGTTCCTGAACGGATGGTTCCTGTTGTTCCTGATTTTGATTCAATTGATTTAGCATAGAATCTGATTTATACGGAACACGTCCCGACGGAATCAATTGAGAAGCTGGTCCCACGTGATGATCTTGATCATCAAAAAAGATATGAGCATTAAAGGCCTTCAATACTTTATCCTTTGCAACCCCTCCTAGGAAGAACATCTCATCAACCTTACATCCCCATTTACGTAACGTTAAAATAACGCGTTTATGCGCTGGAGAATTTCTAGCCGTAACAATCGCGATTTTGACAAGCGTATCTTCTTTTTCTTTTATTTTCGATAATGTTTTTAAAAGTTTGGCGAATGGCCCTTCATTCATTGCATTTTCCGCATTTTCATTTTCATTTTCATAAAAGGCCTCCAATCCCTTTTGCTTATAAATTAACTCCGATTCATCCGAGAAAACAACAGCATCTGCATCGAATGCAATACGGATTTCTTTTTGATTAGGGTGGTAATCTCTTGGAGTATCATAAACAAGTGCTGCTGCAACCCCCTGATCAATGGCATCTTGAACTTCCTTTTCATTTCGTGATAAAAACAGATCAATATTAAAAGCTCCTAAATAAGGATGTTTTGCCTCACCCCCAGTAAATGCCCCACGTACAATATCTAACTTATACTCTGCAATACTATTAAATACTCTTAAGGCAGTTTCCGGACTATTACTTGATAAAATAATCACCTCAACGATAGGCTCTTCGAATTTCTCATTTAAACCTAGTAACGCCTCCACCAATGGAAAGGCCGTTCCTTTAGCTAAAACAGTATTCTCATTCTCTATTTGATAACGCGTATAGGCCTCAATTCCTTCTTTTTCAAAAATCGTATTTTCATATTCTAAATCAAATAATGCTCGACTTGAAATTGCCACAACTAACTTGTCACTTAAATCATACGCCATCTCAATCACCTCTTTTTACATTTTATGGGATAACCACTTAACCTTATTATAGCGATTTCTTTTTACTTTATCAACTCATGCTAAAAGGCAATATTTAAAATACACTCTGCATTAGGGAGAGGTTTGAGCGCCTCTTGAGAGCAGGCGGAAAAATAAACCGTCGGCGAATAGAGTTCAATTAAATCCTCTCCCTTTCCTGATGCGATAAAACACATCGCATTAATCTTACAATTTGATTCTTTAAAAAGTTCTAGCACCAGTCGGTCAACACTACACGTGCGTGTCGTCATTAATTCAACCGATATCGGATACTTTTGTTGCTGTAAATATCCAATGAGAGGCAACCACTTTCCAAGGCCCGGATACGTTATCTCATCTAAAAATAACCGATGATCAAAAATAAAACTTAAGGTTTCCTTATATCCCTGTCTCGTCAAAAGTCCAGAAAGAATTCCGCTTTCTTTCATCTGCCTAATACCTTTTTCATCAAATGACAAATAAACCTCAACTTCAAGCGCGTGTAAATATGAAACCGTCGACTCCCCCCCGGTAAAAATAAGCTGATTAATATTTAACCCGTAATAAGATAAACTGTCAAAAACGATAGAGGAAATGGATGGATCGTGCATGGAGAAGACAAACAATTCAACAACTTGATGATTTAACCCCATCAACCGCTGACAAAAAGGCAATAAAAGGCCTGGATTATAACAATTGTGTTCATTAATCTGCATCTCAAAAATAGCATCTAAATCTACGCCAATATTCAATCTCTCCATCTATTTTCGCTCCTCTAAACTATGTATCATAGTATATGATAGCCCCTCTCTCCTTTAGAACATCCATTTAAAAATATCTGTCATGGCTAAGCATTTAACCTTACTTTCGCGAGTGACTAGCAGTTTTGTGAAAAAAACTCATGACGGCTACTACAATATAAAAAAGCCTAAGACGTTTTATAACTCTAGAATAAATCGCCTTAGACTCATGAAAAATTTTAATGACGTTTACAATCTCTATTATTGTTCAAATGTTTCACAACTTGCTGTTACTTCGTTAATTTGAACATCATGCGCATGACATTTATGCTTTTCATTATGTTTGCATTGGCATGCTCCGCATTTAATATTAGTTACGCCTGCTTTTTTAGGTGCTGCATTAAATTCCATTGCAAATTCAGCGTCTGCTCTTAAATCTTGATCGGCAAAACTTTTACACATGGTTTCATCTGTTGTCACCGCGTGTGCACCACGTACATTTACCACACCCGCATAACAGTTTCCGTGATTATCATTATGTACACAATTATGTGCTCCACATTTAATTGCCATGTTAAAACCTCCCATTTAAATAAATAACCTCACGTACATTATCTTCCCTTTTTTTTTTACTTTTTATTCTTTGAACTCTCTATATATTCGACAAAAAAACGTTTTATTTTCAAAAGCATCGCCCTTTTCAAACCTTTTATGAAATGCTAAAATAGACTCACTTTTATGAATTTAAACCATGAAGTAGGTACTGTAGGTGGGTAGGTTTAAAGAAGTATAAAAGGAAAGAGGAGTGACATGAAAAAAGATGTCAAGTAGAATGGTAGGAGGTTTTTTTATGAGTCAAGAAACAATAACACAAAAGCGTGATGGATTTAGTTCACGGTTTGG
Source organism: Turicibacter faecis (assembly GCF_037076425.1). Lineage (NCBI taxonomy): Bacteria > Bacillati > Bacillota > Erysipelotrichia > Erysipelotrichales > Turicibacteraceae > Turicibacter > Turicibacter faecis. The sequence goes on from NZ_AP028127.1 coordinate 1,637,826, forward strand.
ATTAATTGCCGCCGCTGCAGGATCCGCAGTTGGTCTAGGTAACATTTGGAAGTTCCCTTATATTGTTGGAGAAAATGGGGGATCTGCTTTTATTCTCATTTATTTAATTTCTATTCTCGGAGTAGGGCTTCCTGTACTATTAGCAGAATTTATTATTGGACGACGCGGTGGAGCAAACGCCGTGCGATCATTTAAAAAATTAGCACCAAATACGAAATGGCCTGTTATTGGATGGTTGGGTATCATTGCCGCTTTTATGATTCTTGGATTTTACACCGTTATTGCAGGATATACGATTCACTACTTTTTATTAAGCTTAACAAACGCTTTTTCGGGCATGTCTTCTGAGCAAATTACCCAAACTTTTCATCATTTTTCATCGGGACATACGCCTATTATTTATACGATTATATTCACTCTCTTAGCAGTTGTCGTTCTATTCGGTGGAATTAAGGATGGTATTGAAAAATATACTAAAATTTTAATGCCAGGACTAGTTGGAATCATTATCTTACTTGTGGTGAGAGCTATTACACTTCCTGGTGCAGCTGAAGGGTTAAAATTTTTATTTAAACCTGACTTTAGTGAAGTGTCGATAAATTCTATTTTAGACGCACTCGGTCATTCATTCTTCTCTTTAAGCGTCGGGATGGGAACGATGTTAACTTATGGATCTTACATTAGTAAGAAGGAAAACTTATCAACGGTGACTTGCTCCATAGCCGTGGCCGATACGATGATTGCTCTACTCGCAGGGGTAGCTATTTTTCCGGCTGTCTTCGCATTTGGAATTGATCCAACGTCCGGACCAGGTCTTGTATTCATTACATTACCAAATGTCTTCTTACAAATGCCAGGTGGAAATATCTTTGGGGCCCTCTTCTTCTTACTCTTATTTATCGCCGCTTTAACCTCTGTTATTTCGATCTTTGAGGTTATTATTACGTATGTGACCGAAGAGCTAAATGTTAATCGCCAGAAGGCCTTAAAATTAACCAGTATTGCCGTCATCATTATCGCAATCTTCTGCTCTTTATCACAGACACCAAATACAACCCTTTCTTTTAATGGGAATACATTATTTGATTGGATGGATTTATTATCGGCTAATGTGATTCTGCCGATTGGAGGGTTGCTTATCATTAGTTTCCTCGGATTTATCATGAAAAAAGATGAAGTAGCCGATGAATTACAGCAAGGGGCCTGCTCCATTAAAACAACGATGATTTATTTAACAATCACTAAATTTATTGCACCGCTTGCGATTGCTATTGTCTTCTTAACAGGAATCCAAGCCCTCTTTTAATAAAAAGCGAATTTATACGGTATGAAGTCTCTATTCAACGGGACTCATACCGTATTTTTTTGAATGCGTTTGGTATTATAAGAGGTTATGGGCGATGCTTGAACTTAGGCTTAGGTAAAACACAGGCTAAGGGATAGTTACGCCTAATACGACGACTGCATTTATGATTAACAATCCATCCGTATTTGTTAAGTAATGCCTGTTTAATTCTTCTTACACCCTAGATCCCATTCGAATCATTAAACACGTCTAAAATTAAACGATAAAACTCCTCGTCACGATCAACACGGGGTGTAGCATATCTTTTTAAGCAAGTATAATAGCCTGATGACGAAACAAAGGTTAAGCTAAATAAGACGGCTAAGGGAAAGTTCTTTGGCATGCTCATGAATAAATTCAAATTCATCTTGTGTCCTTAGCCCCCCTTTTTTTCTCTTGATTGACTTTTTTAATAATAAATGGTGTTCACGTAAATATTCCACTTCTTTTTCAAAGATCCTCAGTTTTGTTTTAGGACGCCCTGTGGCCTTTTTGCCTCGTTAGTCAATGAAAGCCAGTTCACCTTGATCCTAATAAACTTTCGCCCAAACATAAATACGCTTTGGATCTTGGATTTTCAATTGTTCACAAATAAAGTTTAACGGCATGAAGTTTTAATTCCTTGGAATAAGTAAAGTGGCGATTAATCTTGTTGGCTTGCATAAGAAAAAGTACCTCCGTAGTAGACCCAAAAGCGATTCTATCATCATTGATAGTGTCGCTTTTATTTTTTTGTCTACGATGAAGGTACTAGACCCTATCTCTTCTTCATTCCTTTTAAAAGTGCCCCTTTTTTGAGGTGTTTGACTACCTATAAAAAGAAGAAGGTGGTGTAAAACTAGCCCCCAATTCTTCTTTACCATTGATTATTTTGAGACTTTTAAGTCGTGATTCAGACAAAGTTGACGAACAAAACTTTTCAATTGTTCATCATACTCTTCAACCATCCGCTCTCCTACTGCCTCTAGCGCCAAGATATTTTTTATACTTACATCATCCATGGCATGGCTCACTCCAAAACTTCCTAAATTCGGTTCAATTCGAACATATTGACTTCGAATATGATGGCGTTGATAAAGTTGTACCAATTGATGATCGACCGTTTGTGACCCTACTGAGCCATAAATATGAATTAGCGGAACAATCCAGCCGACTTTTCCCCATCTTTTAGAATGCTGATACTGATAAGTTTGATCCCTTGCCCCTGTTCCAAGAGATAGAATCATAATATCATCTGTATCGGAATATCCTTCAAATTTACACGCCTCAATATACGCACATAATGTTGGGTTATTCGCAACCAATCCCCCATCTATAAACGTGTGTGAATGATGATGGACAGGGTTTAAGACATTTTTTACCGGAAAATAAGTTGGAGCAGCTGTTGAGGCCCGAATGACATCTTTAACAAGTAAATCACGGCTCTTATCTTTAATAGCCGTTACTTGATTGAAAAATACCGCCTTCCCGCTTTCAATATCATAACTCGGGATTAAACACGGTTTTAATAGCTCCGATAGCCTTAAATCACCTATATATTCGGTAAGGATGTCCTCTAACCGATTCTCTTTATATAACGGATTTAGCAGCCCAAAGTAGTCAAAAAACTTTGTTTTCCAAGAACGTTGAAATAATTTGGCCCCTTCATTTAAATATAAATCTAACGCTTGCTGGGCTGTATATTTGGCCATCTTCCTCTCACCATCACTTGGGCATAAATAGAGCCCTGTTAAAATACTCCCTGTACTTGTTCCCGCGATTAAATCGAAATAATCACTAATTCTTGCTTGAGGATTTCGACTGTACTCCTGCAACAACTTCTCCAATCTTACTAAAATTTTTGCAGGAATGATTCCGCGGATTCCTCCCCCATCAATCGATAAAATACAGATTTTCTTTTTCACGTAAACTCCCCCTTTTCACATCAGATTTAGCCTACTATTAACTATATGCATTAAAACAAAAAAATACAGTTTTCTCCGTCTATATATACAAAATTGCCATTTGCATCTTATTCAGATACCTAAAAACCACGTTTTTCCCGCTTAAATCATAAAAATCAAACCCATAGAAGCCACACCACTATGCGTGTCGTTCCTATGGGTTTGATAAGACTCCCCTCCTAAATAGACGAGATGAATGATCGGGTTCATTTATAAAATATCTGGCAATAACTCAATATAAAAATCGTTGAACTCTTCCGCCAATGAAACCTCCAACAAATCTTGGACTTTTGAATAGAGTGTAACAGATATAAATTCATCCATCGGTAAAATATAAATTGAAATCCACACTTTTCTTCCCGTACGAACTACATCATAGGTTGCTTCTTCTAATCCATAATACGTTAAAATAGGTTCACATTTTTCCTTGATAATCCTCATTGTTTCCTCTTCCGGGGCCATTAAGAAAATATCTCTCATAGCTGTTACAACGGCACGGATAGGTAGGGGTAATACAAAAAATGATAAAAAAATGGCAATCACCTGATCTAAATAGGGAAGCATGCGCTCAAGCCATGGATGATGAATTAACGCTGGCAAGAAAAAAGCAAGGGCCATTCCAAAACTAGCCACCGCATCAATCGTCCACTCCATAATTTCTGTTCTTAAAATTGGCGAATTCGCCAAACGATTCATCCTTCTTAAAATTAACATCACGGCTCCTCCAAGAACCGTCGCAAATAACTCAAAGTAGGCAATCGGTAAAAATTGAACATCTCGTCCGCCGTGAAACATAATCTGAACATTATTTACGATTAATGCAACGGTTACCGAAACAAGAACAAATCCCTTAATCGCAATAAATAATGACTCAACTTGAGAATAACCATACGGCTGTTTTTCACTCACTGGTTTATAAAGAAGCGGAACTAATTTTAATGAAAATAAAATCATAACAAGCTCCGACGTATCATAAACCGAATCCATTAAAACAGCCTGAGACTTTGATAAAATAGCGACTAAGAGCTCAACTAGTACAAATAAAATACCCGCTCCTAAAGAAATCTTTAATGCAACCTGTTCTTTTTTCTCTTCTAGGCGTCTATTCATTTCTTTCACAACTTTCCTTTTCTACAATCTATATTGAATTATACTCGCCTCATCAAGAAAATTTGATTTTTTCTTTTTTCTATTTTAAAACAAAAATAGACAATACGACCTCTAAGTTATCCTCGATTTCTATGGTTATGATTGAACCGCTTAGAGATCTTCAATTTAAAGCTATTTCCGTGAATATGAAAACGCAAAAAAGGCGTCCCTGAGGACACCTTTCATGATATAAATTGGTGCGGGTAACAGGAGTCGAACCTGCACACCGAAGGTACTAGAGCCTAAATCTAGCGCGTCTGCCAATTCCGCCATACCCGCCATTCACTTACATTTTTATTATACCAAATTTGAGGTAAAAATCAACCCTGAAACTGCTATTTTTTCTTTAAATTTTCTTTTAAATAACTTAGGGGAAATAGCCCCTAAGTTATTAACCCCCGATCTAGTTTTTCAATTTGATCTAAAATAGGTTGTAACGCCTTTTCCTGATTGCGATAAAAAACACTTCCGCGAAGGTGTATAAATGTCCATCCGGCTCTTTCAAGAACACGTTGACGTTCCATCTCCTGTTCAATCTTTTCAACGCCATAGAACGTATCGCCATCACACTCGATCGCTAATCTGTAACGTCCACTCTCAATCACAAGGTCCATCTGATATTTTCCAATAGATACTTTAGATTTAACAGCATAACCGTAAGACTCTAACGCCTTTTTCACATCACACTCTAACATCGTCTCGCACTCGCGACTCACTAATTCATACATAGGTTTCGGATGCTGACAATACGCTAATAATTCATATCTTAAATCCTCAGATGACAACTGGCTCAATGTTACCGAATGATACAGTCGCATTTGAGAACGGGCTCGACTTGCCGCAACATTGAATCGTTGCGTATACATTTTCTTATTTAATGCGTTATATCTCATATTGGGTGCGATAACAAGCGATAAAAACATCACGTCACGCTCATCCCCCTGAAATGAATAAGCATCACCACAAATAATTTGACGTTCAACCATTACCTTCTCGCCAATTGCGTCTAACAGTAACCGCTGAATTAACTTAGCCTGTTCCCCTCCTAATAACGAAATAACCCCGATACTCTTACCTTCATAATTCTTATTTTCAACACAAGACTTAATATCTTCAACAATACGGATGGCCTCGTTAAGATTCGTCTTTCGCTCATCACGCGCACCATTCTCAACGTAAATAGACATGACAGGTTGCCCGATCCGCTCTGATAACTCAGGTAACTTTAATGGAATCATCTCATTAAAATAGGCGAGCTTATTTGAAAAACCTATGATTTCAGGAACACAACGAAAATGTTCCTTTAACATCAACTTCCCTTTACTTGAAAAAACTCGACATGCAATATCATAAAGTGATGTTTTCAAATCATATGTATTGCCATTTTCAATATTATATAAATAACGATCCATTAAACTTTTAACTGAGGCATCCGAAATTCCAGGCATCACGGGACTAATCTGTTGATCGTCTCCGACAATAACCACACGCTTCCCACGCATTAATAGCGGTAAGCTCAACACATTACATTGGCTACTTTCATCAATAATTACGACATCAAATAACTCCGGATTCACCTTGAAGTTTTCAATGGCCTCCTTAGCGGGCATGATCCAAACCGGAATTGCACTTTGACACTTTTCCATTTCAAGCCTTGCCTCTCTCCTAAACTTTTGAGCTTGGCGCCCCGTTCCCTTTCCAATACGATTCATGACTTGCATCCATGTTTGCAGAGCACGATCTTCCTCTAGGGTAACCCGATTTAAAAGATTATTCCACGTCATCTTAAAAATTAATTGCTTTATAAGGGATGTTTCCTCTTTTTCAAGCATCCTAAGTTTTGTTTCTAACTCACCGCTTTTCCAATCCTCTAGTGAGTCTAAAAAGGTAACCAATTTAGCATAATCAATCATTTCTTGAAGGGTTCCAGGTAGCGGTTCTTTCACCCCTATTTTCATCGTAATTTCCGTTGCAAAAAGAGGCATTGTCCCTTTTAATACATTCAACAACTCATAAAAGTGTTGGTATTGTTCTTTCATCTGATTCAAAAATTGAATCGTTGCAATTTTCTCCGAAAATAAGGCCAAATCTTTATTAACAAGTGCATCATAAATTTCCTGACCAATCGAGTGAATCTGTTCACCGATTAAAAGTGGCTTATATTTATTTAATAATACTTGATACACATCCTGCCATCCCTTTTGTCTCATTTTATTTTTGGTCAGTTCAATAGAGTAGGAAAGCGCCTTTAAATCAGATAAATTATCATAACCAATATCCTTATAGCCCGAAATAATAGGGCTTAAAAAAGCATTTAATTGCTTAATTTCCGCTAGACATTCCATAATAATCCCAAACTGTTTCATTTTTTGATTATGCGCGAAAAGGACCTGGGTTTCATTCCCCTCGATATAATCACCGCCATTTGGGGCCATATTTTTATTCCATATTTTCGAGAATTTGAGTAATAACTCACTTTTTTGTCGCCAAGCCTCTATCCGGTTTAATTCATCTAAGGTTGAAATTTTATGTCCATTAATGCGCGTATTCTCATAAAAAGCACGAACATCTGAATTAAATGTTAAATAAAGGCCGCCAATTCCTTTACCTGACTGAAGTCTTTCCTTCAATGACGTCATCATTTGATCATATTTAGGATGATCATAATAATTACACTCAATAATATCACTAACTAAAAGCACCTCAATCTCATTTAACCGATTCATAATATCCTTTAATCGATTAAAAACGGTCTCCCAAATAAGTGAACGTTCCTCATTGAGTAAACATTCTTCTAAAATCCTTTGTTCTAGCGGATCCCTTAATTTATCAATCTTTTGACACAGTGGTTCGAGTTGCTGACTCAATGCTTCAATAAATGTTCGATTTTCTTCAAGTTCGTACAGCTTCGGCATGAGTTTTAGCTCTTCAATCCGTGTCAAATATCCCCTTTCCTCGTTTAATAGTTTACGATACTCCTCTAGACTCATTAAACGATTGAGGGCGGGTAACTTGAGATGGGCCACGTCTTGATGATGCTTAGGCAATGATCCCTTTAATTCCCATAAAGTGATAAACTGGTCCTCACTTAAAGGGACGGGCGCCTCCATGTCAACCTTATCCTTAATCCAGCCTAAACGTTCGTAGTGAGCCGCAACCATTTGGGCAAATTCATACGGTTGACAGAGCTTATCCTTCCACATCTGACCTTTAGCATCTAACTCTTTAAAACGAACCAGATTACCTTTAGTCAAACTCATTTGACGACGAACCATGTCTAATTGGCGACTTAAAACTTGAATCTCTTTTTCCAATAATTTGGTATCATAGGTAGCTAATCCATCAGAAATTGTTCGTATAGATTGTTCAATTTGGGCTAATGATTGCCGATCTCCCCCTAAAAAAGACACGCATAAAGGTTGAATTTCCTCCGGTAACTTTTCAAGAAGAACACGAAGCGCCTTATCCTTTTCACTCGTTACTAACACACGTTTTCCATGCGCTAACAAATGAGAAATTAAATTAACAATCGTATGGCTTTTCCCCGTACCCGGTGGTCCCTGTACAGTCAAGGCAATATTATTAGCGAGCCTTCTTGCCACATCCTTTTGCTCCTCATTCGCAGGTAAGGGAAATAATAATTGCTCACACGTTTTCTTCCACTCCCGCGCCTCAGAATCAGTCTGCTTCAATCCATCTACATCGATAATCGCTTGAAGCGGCTTTGGAATCATCCCGCCCTCACTGATATACTCAATCGTTGACTGTAAATCTTCCTTGAGCAACACCTCTGACCGCTTTCTTACAACTATCATGCTCTGTTGCCTAATCATCGGAAACTTACTTACCAATGGCGCTTCATCAGCTGACAAATAAGCACCACTTGGATGCATATAATGAACCAATTGCCTCAAAATTCCCTCCGTTGTCTCCGAATCAAAGGGAGAAATAAACTGATCCAAAATACTTTCCTTTAATTGCATAATCTCCTGTTGGTTAGAAAACTCAACCCCTGCTAAAACTTCTAAATCCAGTTGATAACCGCGGGTACCTGGCAATAATTTAGCGACACCATTTTCAGCATCAAAATCAAGTTCTAGCCTCATTACAAGCATCGGGTGATGAATCGGTTGCTTTAACTGATAAGTTAACATCCCAATTCCCATCATTATTTCAAAGGAATGCTCCTCTGATTTCATCATTTGTCTTAATTGAAAAAAGTAATCATAAAGCTTTTGTACCTGACGTTTTTTCTTCTGAACAAGTGACCATTGACTCCATTTACTAATCCAAGCCTCATAATCAATTAGCAACTGTCTCATCGTCGACTCCGCTCCCTCAAGGCGTAAAAAAAGCTCATTTTTTTCAATTGTCGGCGCAAAAAAATCTAGCAATAAACGTTCCCAATCTGTTAAATTTACAAAGTTTAAATCAATTTTTTTTGCCTTTTCTTCTAATTGATTAAGTTGCTGCATCATAATTATATTAAGTTCATTAACCTCACAAACAGAACTTCCATCTTTAGTGTAATCAAATTTTAATAACGATAATACCTGTCCTATTTTATCGTCAAAAGAAGGATAATCATTTTTAAAAACTTGTTGGTGCACCTCTAGATAGGCCCGAGAATCAACACCAGCTCCTCCTAGAAAGCATCCTTCACCAACAGGCAACTCTTCTAACATCCATGTTTTTTCATACATTTTAATCTCACGAATCGGTTGATTCGTTAAATGACGGAGTGCTAATAAATACTCAAATAACTGCTTTACCTTCTTGTTCAAACCCTTCACTCCCTTAATTCACACTTTTTTTCATTATATCACATAAACTAACAATCTCCGTCCTATTATAGGATTACATATTCCGACAAAATAAACAAAAGATGTCTATAAACACTAGACATCCCCTAAAATAATTGGAATTTCTACCAATTCCGTATTTGATTTTTCCTCCCCTGTTAAAGAAAGACGACTGCCTCCGATTAGAACCACAATTAAGAAAAAGAAGATTAAAATTAAAAACATCAAAAAATGTAATCGGCGATGCATCGGATGGTCTATAGGTGGAGTTTCCTTTGATAAATAACCCGTTGTAACTCCCGCCTCTTTTAATACTTCTTTACTGAATTCCTGATCATGATGACATTCATCACAGTTAATAGGAGCACTATCATTTTCATTCATAATAATCCCTCCTTTACTAGTTATTATATTGACTTTTTTTCTATTTGACACAAAAAAAGAACTTATGTCTTAAACAGTTTTCATGTTTGACATAAGTTCTTTCATTCAAAACTTTACTTTGCAACACTTCCTGCTATATTTAAAACATCCCAAGTTCTTGAAAATGGTGGTGCATAGCATAAATCTAACATTGCCAATTGGTCTGTCGTTAAACGTGCAAAAATAGCCGTTGCCAAAACATTAACACGTTGAACAGCATCTTTGCGTCCAACAACCTGTCCCCCTAAAATAACTTTCGTATGAGCATCATAAATTAACTTAACAGATATTTTAGATTGTCCAGGATAGTATGAGGTTTGGTTCATATCAGTAATAAAGACAGAGCGATAATCAATTCCTAAATCTTGCACTTCTTTTTCAGATAATCCTGTGCGTCCCGCCTCTAAACTTAAGACCTTCAAACAAGCAGAGGCCAAAGATCCGTTAAACTTCTTATGAGCCCCAGCTAAATTTTCACCAATAATACGTCCCATCTTATTAGCACCAGTTGCTAAAGGAATATATGCAGGATCCTTCTTTAAACGATGAGAAATAGTTGCACAATCTCCTGCGGCATAAATGCCCTGTACTGAAGTACGCCCTTCCTCATCAATAATAATTGCCCCATTTGCCGTCATCTCAAGGCCACTATCCTTTAAAAAGGTTGTATTAGGACGAACACCCGTTGTTAAAACAACTAAATCAATATCAAATATTCCATCAGTTGACACAACTTTTTGCACCTGAGTGTCGCCGATTAACTCAGTAACCGTATTATTCAAGTGTAAGTGAACGCCTTGCTGTCTTAATTCTTCCTCTAAAATATCTGTAACTTCCTTATCAAATGTATCAACAAGTACGCGGTCATTTAATTGAAATACGTGTATCTCTTTCCCGTATTGCTTAGCTGCCTCAACAACCTCTAAACCAATAAATCCTGCCCCAACAATCGCAATACGTTTTAAAGCCTCATTAGCCATCATATTTTTTAAAGCTAGACCATCTTCCATACTTTTTAAGGTGAAAACATTCCCTACATGAACATTTTTTATCGGAGGAATAATAGCGCTCGCACCTGTTGCAATCATCAATTGATCATAATGATCTGTAAAGATCTCTTCAGTTAATAAATTTTTAACCGATACCGTTTGATTCATCGTATTAATAGACAAAACCTCATGTTCTGTATTAACCGAAATACCTGAAGCATTAAACTGTTCTGCTGTTCGAGCAATCATCTTATTTGAATCCTCAAAAAAGTTTCCAACAAAATAAGGTAATCCGCAAGCCCCAAACGAAACATGCTTAGATTTTTCATACACAACAACGTCGGCTTCCTTATTCGCACGTTTTAACTTTGCAGCCGCGCTCATCCCAGCAGCAACACCACCGATTATAATCACTTTCATAATAAACCTCCCTGAATCAATATCACTGGCAGTTCAACTATTATATATGATTTTTAATAAAAAAAACACCCCGAAGGATGTTAAAATCATATTGGAGCGGGTGAAGAGAATCGAACTCTCACAGTCAGCTTGGAAGGCTGAAGTTCTACCATTAAACTACACCCGCATACTGGGGCGACTGATGGGAATCGAACCCACGAATGTCGGAGCCACAATCCGATGCGTTAACCACTTCGCCACAATCGCCATGGCAGGGGTGACAGGAATCGAACCCACACTAACGGTTTTGGAGACCGCTGTTCTACCGTTAAACTACACCCCTATTATTTAAATATGGTGCCGGAAGCAGGACTTGAACCCGCAACCTACTGATTACAAGTCAGTTGCTCTACCAATTGAGCTATTCCGGCTTTTTATGGCGCCCCAACTAGGACTCGAACCTAGGACCCCTTGATTAACAGTCAAGTGCTCTAACCAACTGAGCTATTGAGGCTTTTTTGTTGCCCAGCAACGTCCTACTCTCGCACTTTCGTACTACCATCGGCGCTAAGAAGCTTAACTTCTGTGTTCGGTATGGGAACAGGTGTGACCTTCTTGCTATCATTACTGGACCTTTTTTGGTGCCTAGGGCCGGAATCGAACCGGCACGGGTGTCACCACCCGCAGGATTTTAAGTCCTGTGCGTCTACCAGTTCCGCCACCCAGGCATTTCATCATTTCAGGCACGCGCCTTTTTTCAAAATGGTGTCCTGCAGAGGACTCGAACCTCTGACCCTCTGATTAAAAGTCAGATGCTCTACCAACTGAGCTAGCAGGACATCATTGGCTGGGCTAGCTGGATTCGAACCAGCGCATGACGGAGTCAAAGTCCGTTGCCTTACCGCTTGGCTATAGCCCATTCTTAAATGGTGGCTTGGGACGGAATCGAACCGCCGACACAAGGATTTTCAGTCCTTTGCTCTACCGACTGAGCTACCAAGCCTTTTATTTAAATGGCGGTCCAGACGGGAATCGAACCCGCGATCTCCTGCGTGACAGGCAGGCATGTTAACCGCTACACCACTGGACCTTTTGGTTGCGGGGACAGGACTTGAACCTGCGACCTTCGGGTTATGAGCCCGACGAGCTACCAACTGCTCCACCCCGCGATGTTTATTTATTTTAATATGGCGGAGGAAGAGGGATTCGAACCCCCGCGACGCTTTCACGCCCTGTCGGTTTTCAAGACCGATCCCTTCAGCCGGACTTGGGTATTCCTCCATTTTTCCATATTTATTTTGGTAGCGGAGGAGGGACTCGAACCCCCAACCTCACGGGTATGAACCGTACGCTCTAGCCAGTTGAGCTACTCCGCCTTCATTTTATATTAATTTTTCAAATATAATCTTTCTAAAAGATAATATTTTATGGCGCCCCAACTAGGACTCGAACCTAGGACCCCTTGATTAACAGTCAAGTGCTCTAACCAACTGAGCTATTGAGGCTTTTTTTATTGCCCAGCAACGTCCTACTCTCGCACTTTCGTACTACAATCGGCGCTAAGAAGCTTAACTTCTGTGTTCGGTATGGGAACAGGTGTGACCTTCTTGCTATCATTACTGGACCTTTTTGGTGCCTAGGCCGGAATCGAACCGGCACGGGTGTCACCACCCGCAGGATTTTAAGTCCTGTGCGTCTACCAGTTCCGCCACCCAGGCATTTCATTATTTCAGGCACGCGCCTTTTTTTAAAATGGTGTCCTGCAGAGGACTCGAACCTCTGACCCTCTGATTAAAAGTCAGATGCTCTACCAACTGAGCTAGCAGGACATCATTGGCTGGGCTAGCTGGATTCGAACCAGCGCATGACGGAGTCAAAGTCCGTTGCCTTACCGCTTGGCTATAGCCCATTCTTAAATGGTGGCTTGGGACGGAATCGAACCGCCGACACAAGGATTTTCAGTCCTTTGCTCTACCGACTGAGCTACCAAGCCTTTTATTTAAATGGCGGTCCAGACGGGAATCGAACCCGCGATCTCCTGCGTGACAGGCAGGCATGTTAACCGCTACACCACTGGACCTTTTGGTTGCGGGGACAGGACTTGAACCTGCGACCTTCGGGTTATGAGCCCGACGAGCTACCAACTGCTCCACCCCGCGATGTTTATTTATTTTAATATGGCGGAGGAAGAGGGATTCGAACCCCCGCGACGCTTTCACGCCCTGTCGGTTTTCAAGACCGATCCCTTCAGCCGGACTTGGGTATTCCTCCATTTTTCCATATTTATTTTGGTAGCGGAGGAGGGACTCGAACCCCCAACCTCACGGGTATGAACCGTACGCTCTAGCCAGTTGAGCTACTCCGCCTTCATTTTATATTAATTTTTCAAATATAATCTTTCTAAAAGATAATATTTTATGGCGCCCCAACTAGGACTCGAACCTAGGACCCCTTGATTAACAGTCAAGTGCTCTAACCAACTGAGCTATTGAGGCTTTTTTTATTGCCCAGCAACGTCCTACTCTCGCACTTTCGTACTACAATCGGCGCTAAGAAGCTTAACTTCTGTGTTCGGTATGGGAACAGGTGTGACCTTCTTGCTATCATTACTGGACCTTTTTGGTGCCTAGGGCCGGAATCGAACCGGCACGGGTGTCACCACCCGCAGGATTTTAAGTCCTGTGCGTCTACCAGTTCCGCCACCCAGGCATTTCATTATTTCAGGCACGCGCCTTTTTTTAAAATGGTGTCCTGCAGAGGACTCGAACCTCTGACCCTCTGATTAAAAGTCAGATGCTCTACCAACTGAGCTAGCAGGACATCATTGGCTGGGCTAGCTGGATTCGAACCAGCGCATGACGGAGTCAAAGTCCGTTGCCTTACCGCTTGGCTATAGCCCATTCTTAAGTGGTGGTGGGGGACGGATTCGAACCGCCGAACTCTCAGAGAGCGGATTTACAGTCCGCCGCGTTTAGCCACTTCGCTACCCCACCGTATTCTTTTGTTATATGGTGCCGGAAGCAGGACTTGAACCCGCAACCTACTGATTACAAGTCAGTTGCTCTACCAATTGAGCTATTCCGGCTCTTTATGGTGGAGGATGACGGGCTCGAACCGCCGACCCTCTGCTTGTAAGGCAGATGCTCTCCCAGCTGAGCTAATCCTCCACTTTTATTTTTAATGGTGACCCGTACGGGATTCGAACCCGTGTATGCATGCGTGAAAGGCATGTGTGTTAAACCGCTTCACCAACGGGCCTTTTCGACTTTTTTATTTTATCACGATTCAAACCCTATGTCAAAAAGTTTTTTTGTTTTTTTTATTTTTTCAGTCTCTTTTACTCTATCCAACCTTCCTTTCCTATTAAAGCCTCAATTGACGATCCCCCTTTAAAATCAGATGTTTTAACGAGGGAAAACCCATCCATCCAAACAAGAGAGCTCCCAACCCTCACTGCCACACACCTTTTAATGGCGAGCCTTGCTATTGGGCTTTTTAACTTAACACTAGCAATCGGCTATGTTCTTATTCGACTCCTTCAAAAATCACGCCTGTCTTTTAAAAAATAAAGGAAAACCTTCCGCCTCCATATAAAAAAGGTTCTATAATATTTAGTGTTGCTGATTAAGCAGCACTTTTTTCATAGGATAAAAAAAAAGAGACTTCAAGTCTCAATCCTGTTACAATGTTATCGACTAAAACAATATTGAAAGGATAAGATTTAATGTCTCACTCATATTTTACTAGAAAACTTTTAAATATTAAAGATAAAAATATTACATTTTCAGAAGATTATCTTGAGGAAGTGAAGTTGAACGGAATTACTAGCTTTATCTTTAAAGGTATTCTTACGTATCAACCGACTCATTGTCAAAAATGCGGAACCCTATTTGATTCAAAATTTAAGAAGCATGGATTTAAAACCTCTCGAATTGTCATTCCAAAAGTCTCTCTTCACGATACCTACTTAGACCTAAAAAAACAGCGTTATTATTGTGGGCATTGCCAGTCTACTTTTACACTAAGTACTTCAATTGTTGAAAAGAACTGTTACATTTCTTATCATACGAAACACGCCATTGCTTTAGAGGCCTAAAATAAAATTTCTGAATGTGATATCGCACGTCGCCATCAGGTCTCTCATTCAACCGTCAATCGAATCATCCATAGCTTTTATGAATCTCAAACCTTAAACCTTAATTATTTACCTGAAAATCTCTGTTTTGATGAATTTAAATCCGTTAAGTCTGCTGAGGGGCATATGTCTTTTATTTTTTGCGATGCTGACTCAAAACAAATCATCGATATCGTTGAAGATCGTCGTTTAAACTCCCTTCAAGCTTATTTTAAACGATACACAAAGGAAGCACGTCATCGAGTAAAAAATATTGTGATTGATATGTACGCTCCTTACATCAGCCTCATTAAGGATCTTTTTCCTCATGCCCAAATTATCATTGATAAATTTCATCTCGTTCAACATCTCTCTCGTGCACTGAACAAAACTCGAATCCGATTCATGAAAAAGTTCAAAAAGCATGGTCGTAAATTCAAACGTTATTGGCGCTTATTTTTAAAATCTCACGCTTTACTTAATACCACCACTTATCGATCAGTTTACTGCTTTAAACAACCCATGCGTGAAATTGATATCTTAAACTTTCTACTTGATTTATCTCCTGAATTAAAAGCAACCTATGATTTATATCAAGAGTTACTTTTCGCTCTTCAGACAAAAAACTTAAAACGATTTAATCATTTACTCGAAACGGAACATCCGCTTGTTTCTCCTGAGTTTCAAACGGCTTTCCAAACCTTTAAAACTTATCAATCCTATATTAAAAATACACTCTCAACTCATTATACAAATGGTCCCATCGAAGGAATTAATAATAAAATTAAGGTCATTAAGCGTATTGCCTTTGGATATCGTAGTTTCTATCACTTTAAATCTCGTATTCTCATGGTTCAAAATCTAACAAAGCCTAAAACGAAAATCCTAGCAGCATAGCTACTAGGATTTCGATTTGAATTTTCGTTGTAACAGGTTACAAATTAATCAGCAACACTATTTGACAAAGAACCATTTAATGATACATATAGGGCGAAAGAATAAGATAGATGCAAAAAAAACACCCCGAAGGATGTTAAAATTCATATTGGAGCGGGTGAAGAGAATCGAACTCTCACAGTCAGCTTGGAAGGCTGAAGTTCTACCATTAAACTACACCCGCATACTGGGGCGACTGATGGGAATCGAACCCACGAATGTCGGAGCCACAATCCGATGCGTTAACCACTTCGCCACAATCGCCATATGGTGCCGGAAGCAGGACTTGAACCCGCAACCTACTGATTACAAGTCAGTTGCTCTACCAATTGAGCTATTCCGGCTCTTTATGGTGGAGGATGACGGGCTCGAACCGCCGACCCTCTGCTTGTAAGGCAGATGCTCTCCCAGCTGAGCTAATCCTCCACTTTTATTTTTAATGGTGACCCGTACGGGATTCGAACCCGTGTATGCATGCGTGAAAGGCATGTGTGTTAAACCGCTTCACCAACGGGCCTTTTTAACACTTTTTATGGCGCGCCCAAGAGGAGTCGAACCCCTAACCTTTTGATCCGTAGTCAAACGCTCTATCCAATTGAGCTATGGGCGCTTTTAAGTTGGTGCCTAGGGCCGGAATCGAACCGGCACGGGTGTCACCACCCGCAGGATTTTAAGTCCTGTGCGTCTACCAGTTCCGCCACCCAGGCATTTCATTATTTCAGGCACGCGCCTTTTTTCAAAATGGTGTCCTGCAGAGGACTCGAACCTCTGACCCTCTGATTAAAAGTCAGATGCTCTACCAACTGAGCTAGCAGGACATCATTGGCTGGGCTAGCTGGATTCGAACCAGCGCATGACGGAGTCAAAGTCCGTTGCCTTACCGCTTGGCTATAGCCCATTCTTAAGTGGTGGAGGATGACGGGCTCGAACCGCCGACCCTCTGCTTGTAAGGCAGATGCTCTCCCGGCTGAGCTAATCCTCCACTTTTATTCTTAATGGTGACCCGTACGGGATTCGAACCCGTGTATGCATGCGTGAAAGGCATGTGTGTTAAACCGCTTCACCAACGGGCCTTTTTAACACTTTTTATGGCGCGCCCAAGAGGAGTCGAACCCCTAACCTTTTGATCCGTAGTCAAACGCTCTATCCAATTGAGCTATGGGCGCTTTAAAATGGTGTCCTGCAGAGGACTCGAACCTCTGACCCTCTGATTAAAAGTCAGATGCTCTACCAACTGAGCTAGCAGGACTTTTATTTATTATTTAAATGGCGGTCCAGACGGGAATCGAACCCGCGATCTCCTGCGTGACAGGCAGGCATGTTAACCGCTACACCACTGGACCTTTTGGTTGCGGGGACAGGACTTGAACCTGCGACCTTCGGGTTATGAGCCCGACGAGCTACCAACTGCTCCACCCCGCGATGTTTATTTATTTTAATATGGCGGAGGAAGAGGGATTCGAACCCCCGCGACGCTTTCACGCCCTGTCGGTTTTCAAGACCGATCCCTTCAGCCGGACTTGGGTATTCCTCCATTTTTCCATATTCGTTTTGGTAGCGGAGGAGGGACTCGAACCCCCAACCTCACGGGTATGAACCGTACGCTCTAGCCAGTTGAGCTACTCCGCCTTCTTATTATGGTCGGGAAGACGGGATTCGAACCCGTGTATGCATGCGTGAAAGGCATGTGTGTTAAACCGCTTCACCAACGGGCCTTTTTAACACTTTTTATGGCGCGCCCAAGAGGAGTCGAACCCCTAACCTTTTGATCCGTAGTCAAACGCTCTATCCAATTGAGCTATGGGCGCTTTAAAATGGTGTCCTGCAGAGGACTCGAACCTCTGACCCTCTGATTAAAAGTCAGATGCTCTACCAACTGAGCTAGCAGGACATCGTTGGCTGGGCTAGCTGGATTCGAACCAGCGCATGACGGAGTCAAAGTCCGTTGCCTTACCGCTTGGCTATAGCCCATTCTTATATGGTGGAGGATGACGGGCTCGAACCGCCGACCCTCTGCTTGTAAGGCAGATGCTCTCCCAGCTGAGCTAATCCTCCACTTTTATTTTTAATGGTGACCCGTACGGGATTCGAACCCGTGTATGCATGCGTGAAAGGCATGTGTGTTAAACCGCTTCACCAACGGGCCTTCTCTCAAGACGACTTTTTTATCTTAACACACCCAACAAGATTTGTCAAATGCTTTTTTTATTTGTTTTTGTCGTTTTTTAGGACTTTTTTATAATATCATCATTCTTTTTATTTGTCAAAGTTTTTTTCTGAAAAAATTATTACTTTTTTAATATTACCTATTTTAAATTTTTTAAACTTAAATAATTAATAACTTTTTCTGCACACTCCCCTAATCCAATCCCCGATCTCTTTTTAAGATAAGTCAAATCTTTAAAACGATAAAAAAGAAAGTACCCGTAATATCTTATCCGGTTACTTTCGGTTCTATAATATTTGGTGTGGGTGGGATTACTCACACCTTTTTGATTGCCATAAATATTGAGACAAAAAAAGAGACATAGTCCCCAAAATCCTATACAATGTAATCGGCTAAAACAACACGAAAGGATTGGTTTTATGTCTCACACTAATTGTATCTCAACTTTACTTGATTTAAAAGATAAAAATATTACTTTTTCAAAAAATTGTATCCAAGAAACTCAGATTAAGAATGTTCGTTCTAAACTTATTTTGGGAACTCTTTCTTTTCAACCGACTCATTGCTACCACTGTGGTCATTCTTTTGACTCAAATATCATTAAACACGGCTTCAAAACTTCACGTATTAAGCTAGTCAAAATTTCCGGATTTGATGCTTATCTAGACTTAAAAAAACAACGTTATAAATGCCGTCATTGTGACCGAACATTTACCCTAGAAACATCTCTTGTTAACCCTAATTGTTTTATTTCCACTCCCGTAAAACAAGCCATCTTTTTAGAAGCTAGTCATAAGAAATCCGAAACAGATATTGCACGTGAGCTTAACGTTTCTCATTCAACCGTTAACCGCGTCATTCATTCTTCCTATGAAGAACAGCCGCTTCCCTTTAATTCTCTCCCAAAAGTTCTTTGTTTTGACGAGTTTAAGTCGGTTAAATCGGCCGAGGGAGCAATGTCCTTCATTTTTTGTGATGCGTCCAATGGAAAGCTAATTGATATCGTTGAAGACCGTCGCTTAAGTACACTAAGGACTTATTTTATGCGATTTTCTAAAGCAGCTCGTGAAGGTGTAACCCACGTCGTCATTGACATGTACGCCCCTTATATGACACTCATTAAAGAGGTATTCCCTAAGGCTAAGATTGTTTTAGATAAATTTCATATCGTTCAACTAGTCTCTCGTGCTCTTAATAAAACACGCATTCGTTTCATGAATCAAAATAAAGAGTTTTATAATAAATTCAAACATTATTGGCGACTTCTCTTAAAAGCCCAAGAAGATCTTAATGCCACTCATTACTTCTATTCCAACTGCTTCAAAAAGATGATCTCTCAACAAGAAATTATTGACTTTTTATTAGCCCTAGACCCTGAACTAAAGGAGACTTATGATTTCTACCAAACTGTCCAACAGGCTATTAAACTTCGTAACCTTGAAATATTTCATCATGCCATTCAACACCCCTCTGATCTGCTTTCACACGAAATGAAAACAGCTTTAAAAACACTCACTCATTATCAAGACTATGTCAAAAATACAATTGAAACTCCTTATACCAATGGAGTACTCGAAGGAATTAACAACAATATCAAAGTCATTAAGCGAATCGCTTTTGGATATCGTAGTTTCTACCATTTCAAAGCAAGAATTTTGATTATTCATAAATACACTTTTGAACAAAAAAAGAAGAGGAATCAAACCATCTAAAGAATAGCCTAATTCCTCCCGATTATATGTATAGATTTTATTCACCCACACTATTTGACAAAGAACCTTACTTTCAATCTTTTAGTTCATTACTTACTATTTATAAACAATTGTTTAACAATATTTACCACTCGATCTTGTTCCCCTTGTGTCATTTGGGTATCAGAAGGCAAGCAAATCCCTCTATTTGCATAATCCTCTGCAATAGAAGTCCCCTCCTGTATTGTAAAAAAAGGAAAGTCGGAAAAATCCGGTTGAAAATGCATTGGCTTCCAAACAAGTCGTGATTCAATATGATGAGATTTCAATTTTTCCATAATTTCCTTACTGGTTACTACAGAACCCCTCTTAACCGTCATAACAGATAACCAGTAATTCGAATGTCCATAATCGCAAATATTCATCATTTCTATTTCACCTATCTCTTTAAAAGCGCGCCTATACGTTTCATAAATTTCTTTTTTTCTTTCAAGACGTTTAGCCAACACCTCAAGTTGCCTACGCCCTATACTTGCCGCGATAGGTGACATTAAATCATTTCTATTCTCAGATAAACAATCTCTAGCTTTATCAACGTATGAGGGGTCATTTGATATTAATGCTCCCCCTCCAAATAAAGTCGTAATTATCTTATTTTTATTAAAGGAATAAATCCCTACTGCGCCTAGGGTACCACTCATACGTCCTTTATAAGTCGCACCTAATGACTCAGCTGCCTCTTCTAAAACAGGCACTCCATACTCATGACAAATCTCTAAAATAGGATCCATATCCGCACTTTGGCCATACAAATTAACAACGACAACGGCACGTGGTCGTTGCCCTTTCTCTTTTAATTGTTGAAAGGCTAGCCTTAAAGATTGTGGGCACATCCCCCAAGTTAAAGGATCAATATCGATAAATACTGGCGTTGCTCCTAAAGAAAGTATAGCTTGACAAGATGGAGGATACGTAATTGATGACCAGAAAACGACATCCCCACTTTTCACACCAAGCGACTTCAAGGCAAGACGGATAGCCACCGTACCACTCGAAAGAACCAAAGCTTTTCTAGTACCAACGTATGATGAAAGTTCCTTTTCAAACTTTACAATCTCTAAGTCACCCGCTTGCTCACCATTTAAAAACCGATCAAGAGTTATCTTTTCATTCCTCTCCTCATATAAATGCGGAGCTGCCAAACAAACTTTCTTCACTTAGTTACCCCCTCTTTCATCCATAATTCTACGACGCCTATTGCTTAGCGTTCTAAAAATATTATACCATCCTCGATTTCCACCCCGTACATGAAAATAAAAAAAACATCCCGAAGGATGTTAAAATTCATATTGGAGCGGGTGAAGAGAATCGAACTCTCACAGTCAGCTTGGAAGGCTGAAGTTCTACCATTAAACTACACCCGCATACTGGGGCGACTGATGGGAATCGAACCCACGAATGTCGGAGCCACAATCCGATGCGTTAACCACTTCGCCACAATCGCCATATGGTGCCGGAAGCAGGACTTGAACCCGCAACCTACTGATTACAAGTCAGTTGCTCTACCAATTGAGCTATTCCGGCTCTTTATGGTGGAGGATGACGGGCTCGAACCGCCGACCCTCTGCTTGTAAGGCAGATGCTCTCCCAGCTGAGCTAATCCTCCACTTTTATTCTTAATGGTGACCCGTACGGGATTCGAACCCGTGTATGCATGCGTGAAAGGCATGTGTGTTAAACCGCTTCACCAACGGGCCTTTTTAACACTTTTTATGGCGCGCCCAAGAGGAGTCGAACCCCTAACCTTTTGATCCGTAGTCAAACGCTCTATCCAATTGAGCTATGGGCGCTTTTAAGTTGGTGCCTAGGGCCGGAATCGAACCGGCACGGGTGTCACCACCCGCAGGATTTTAAGTCCTGTGCGTCTACCAGTTCCGCCACCCAGGCATTTCATTATTTCAGGCACGCACCTTTTTTTAAAATGGTGTCCTGCAGAGGACTCGAACCTCTGACCCTCTGATTAAAAGTCAGATGCTCTACCAACTGAGCTAGCAGGACTTTTATTTATTATTTAAATGGCGGTCCAGACGGGAATCGAACCCGCGATCTCCTGCGTGACAGGCAGGCATGTTAACCGCTACACCACTGGACCTTATATGGTGGCTTGGGACGGAATCGAACCGCCGACACAAGGATTTTCAGTCCTTTGCTCTACCGACTGAGCTACCAAGCCTTTTATTTAAATGGCGGTCCAGACGGGAATCGAACCCGCGATCTCCTGCGTGACAGGCAGGCATGTTAACCGCTACACCACTGGACCTTTTGGTTGCGGGGACAGGACTTGAACCTGCGACCTTCGGGTTATGAGCCCGACGAGCTACCAACTGCTCCACCCCGCGATGTTTATTTATTTTAATATGGCGGAGGAAGAGGGATTCGAACCCCCGCGACGCTTTCACGCCCTGTCGGTTTTCAAGACCGATCCCTTCAGCCGGACTTGGGTATTCCTCCATTTTTCCATATTTATTTTGGTAGCGGAGGAGGGACTCGAACCCCCAACCTCACGGGTATGAACCGTACGCTCTAGCCAGTTGAGCTACTCCGCCTTTTTATTATGGTCGGGAAGACAGGATTCGAACCTGCGACCCCCTGGTCCCAAACCAGGTGCTCTACCAAGCTGAGCCACTTCCCGATCTATTATTTTTAATGGTGACCCGTACGGGATTCGAACCCGTGTATGCATGCGTGAAAGGCATGTGTGTTAAACCGCTTCACCAACGGGCCTTCTCTCAAGACGACTTTCTTATCTTAACACATTCAACAACTTATGTCAAAAGTTTTTTTATTTTTTATTTTCTCGTTCTTTGTCGCTTTTTGGAACTTCTTAATAATATCATCCTTTAACGGGTTTGTCAAAACAATTTTTGCATTTTTTTCAAAAAAATAAAGGTAAGTCATCAATGCTTACCTTTATTTAGCCATCTAAATAGATAGGGATAACCTGCAAAGCTATAAAAAGCTAGCAATCCTCCGTATAAAAATTGATAAACCATGCCTTTAAAGGGCAAGGTTATGAGGCACCATTTTAAAATAAATAAAGATACGATTCCTATCATAAAACGAAATAACCGCATCGCAATTCGTCCCTTAACTTTGAAATTTACATATTTTTTTTCAAAGGCTACACCGACTATAAACCCTAAATATTCACCTACCATATGAGCAGGATGATGTGGTAATACTAAAAGAAAGGGAAGGAATAAAACAAGCGTAGCTAAATAGAGTTTACTTTTATCCTCAGACCTTAAAAACAACCTGTATGTACAGTAACTAATCGTTAAACCAAACAAAATTCCGCACACCACATCTTTTGGGTAATGAACCCCTAGGTAAAGCCGTGACAACCCAACAAGTAAAACCAGTATCAATAAAATGATGGCTGATTTATACCTTCTTAAAATCAAATAGGCGGCACCATAGGTAGAAGCAGCACCCTGTGAATGTCCACTTGGGAAAGAACTACCTGTCGCAGTTGAAACCCTTAGCGAGCGAACTCCTTCTTCTCCTATAGGTCTTTTTGCATTAACAATGTTTTTTACCGTATGATTAAACATTAAATTTGTATAAAACGAATAACTTAAATATTCACCCATCCTTTTATCAATGCACCAGTATATTCCTAAGACAAACATAATCTTAAAAGGCGCCTCTCCAAATTGGGTAATAAACTGAAATAATTGATCTAAAAGCGGGGTATGAAAGCTTTGTATAAAACGAATAATTTCTAACTCCACATTTCCTCTCCTAACCGATTCATCATCTATTTATAAATTCCTACCATCATCTTATTTATAAAATCGGCCCTTTAGAACTACCTCTTTCATCAATAAAAGATACGCTAATCGCTTCATTTTCGTTCGAACATTCTTTTTGTTAGATTGCTCGTTGCTGCCTAGGATAGTAATGGCATTACCTTTAAAAATTCAATACAAAAGATTACTTCATTAAGCTTTCCGCTCGTTATAATATTCCAACATTCCTCCGGTTACATTGATAACGTTATATCCAAGGCTATCTAAATACTGAGTAACATTTGCAGTTCTCGCTCCTGACCGACAAATTAAATAATAACATTCCTGCTTATTTAAATAAGACTCTGGTTTTTGAATCAACTGATTCATTGGAATATGTTTGGCTTGTTTAAGTTTAGGTAATGCATTAAACTCCTCAACCTCCCGAATATCAATGATATCAATTGAATCTAACTTTTCCTTTAAAGACTGAATAGTCACAGATTTCATTATTACTTCCCCCTTGATTATAAATAATTTTTTCGTCCTTTAAGTAAATATAAATGAATGAATCCTAATAAGTTCATATGTTTAATAAAAGGTCTTCCCTTATTATAAGTCTTATTTAAATAATAGGCGAGTATTTTAAATATAAAAGAGTCGAATAAAATCGACTCTTTTATATTTAAATTTTTATAATTTTTGTACGCCTGAAGCCTGTGGTCCACGATCACCTTGTGTAACCTCGAATTCAACTTTTTGTCCCTCTTCTAGAGTTCTGAATCCGTCTCCTTGAATTTCAGAAAAGTGAACAAACACTTCGTCACCACTATCTGCAGTAATAAATCCATATCCTTTATCGGCGTTAAACCATTTTACTGTTCCTGTTGCCATTTTGAAAAACCTCCAAAATATAAGTATAAAATATATTAACTAGTTACCTTCATTTAAAAGCAATATCTTAATTTCATTTTGCTTGAGATATGTTTTAAGTGTAATGGAACTATCGTTTATAGAATACCTCCTTTTAAAATTTATATACTCTCCTTTTACTATTTTTTATAATTTTATATAACACTGTTAATTCAGAGAGTAAATAAAAAAGGATGTCTTCTTAATAAGAAGAACATCCTTTTTTATTTACTAATGGGATACGGGCCTACTTCATCTATTTGTTATAAACGTTCGAAAGAAGAATTTTCCTGAACAACACTTTATTCTACTCCGATTTTTCTTCAACTACCGGCACAACTGATCCATATTTTTGTTTTAAATTATTATCAAAATATTGATAATAACGCGTTAAAATACGCCCATTATATAACTTTCTATTCTTATCTGCCTGGCGACCAAACGCTTTTTCGAATTTAGAGAACGACGTTAGAATATTGAAATCCCATGTCGATAATTTTCGTTTCATCATTCCAATTTTTTTATTTAATTTAAATACTTCATCCTCTTCACCAAGGCGCTCCCCATAAGGAGGGTTTGTAATCATATAAGCATATTTATAATTTGAAGAGAATTTATGGAAATCTAACTGATGGAATTCTATCGCTTTTGAAACTCCAGCTTTTTCAGCATTTTGACGTGCAGTGCGTAACACTTGAGGATCGATATCATAACCAAACATACGTAATGAGTTATTTTTTATCGCCTTTCGGGCACTATCACGAACCTGTTCAAAAATTTCTTTGTCCATTGATGGCCATTCTTCACAAACAAACGTACGATTTAATCCCGGTGCAATGTTGTTTCCAATCATAGCAGCTTCAATTAAAATGGTCCCTGACCCACAAAATGGATCAACTAAAAGTCGTTCCGGTTTCCAACGAGATAAGAGAATTAGTGAAGCTGCTAATGTTTCTTTTAACGGCGCTTCCCCCGCGAACTCACGATAGCCACGTTTATGCAACCCCGGACCTGTTGTATCAATCGTTAACGTTACCATATCTTTTAGAAGGGCTACCTCTATCTTATAAACTGGCCCGTCCTCAGAAAACCAATCCTGATTATAGGCGCGTTGCATACTCTTTACTACCGCTTTTTTTACAATCGCTTGACAGTCAGGAACGCTATGTAATGTAGATTTAATTGACTTTCCGACAACGTGCATTTTTCCATTAACAGGGATGTATTGACTCCAATCAATCGCTTCGGTTTGATTAAATAAATCTTCGAATGTTGTTGCCTCAAATTCTGCAATATTAATTAAAACACGGTCAGCCGTTCTTAACCACGTATTAGTAATTGCAATATCCATTTCATCACCCTCGAAATGAACCTTTCCATTTTCTAAGCGTAAATCTTCATAACCTAGTTGTCGTAACTCCTTCGCCGTAACGGCTTCGATTCCAAACGTCGTTGTTGCAATTAGTTTATAATCCATATATCTATTTCTCCTTATCTTAAAGTAACGAATCATTCAAGCCTTGCGTTACTGTGATAGCATTATATTTACTTATATCCTACGTTTATATTAAAATTTCTAGCTATTAATTTTTAATACCTATATTAAAATACCATTTTTAAGTTTATCATTAATCTTCCCACATGGCAATAATTATCTTTTTCTGTCTAATTATGAAAAATATTATTATATCATATATTTTTCTATAAAAATAGAAGTTTTACTCCTTCGTTTTAATCATTCCCTCCCTTCAGATCTATATTCGCCATTTTTAATTTATTAACCCTATACTTTTAAAGTATCTATGAAACCTAGCTATTCTTTACTCCGTAAAGAACTTTAACTGAACACGCCTGTGTCTTATACGACCTTAATCCTTGCATTCCATTTTTCTATACAAAACGTAGAACACGTTTCTGTTTACATATTATATTAGGCTATTTTAAGCCGATTCATTCGTTTGGGTGGCTTTTTTCATCATTTAATCCTCATTTACCCAAAACAAATCCTATCCCGCTACCTTAAAGACGTTTTTCAAGTAATTCTTTATAAAAAAAGTCATTCAAACGCGTTGAATGACTTTTTTTATTTAATTTGAATGGCTCCATTTACTTCTTTCGTATATGGAATCTTATTGGCATCTAAAAGGTTAGTCAATGCTAGGACAATTTGGTTTCCTACCTCATTTTGATCACTTACAAACTGATTGTAGGCCTGTTTCACTTCCTCAGTTAGAGATTCGCTACCTTCAAGTTTACCCATTAACTGATTAAGGCTAGTTAGTTTAAGATTCAATAGGCGTCCCATCTCAGAAAAGTTATCCCCTTCTGTAGCCATGATTTCCTGAGTTTTAACCGCTATCTGATTTTGTTTCTCTTTTAATTCCTGAAGATAAACACTAGAAAAATTACCCGTACTCATATGATCAGACAAACTTTTATTAATTTCATTATGTAGTAGCATCAGCTCATCATACTTGCCGATATAATCAGTTACTACTTTGTTAGTCGAAAGACCTAAAAATTGATTTACCTGATTCTGAGGAATAACCCCACCGACATAAAGAACCGTAAGTAATACAACAACCAACGGGATTCCAACTAAAATTCCACGTAATATATCCGCAAATGAGTTTTGAGTAGATAGCGTAATGTCTGCCATCTGATTTCCATTTCTAGTTTTTTGATACGGGGACTGCGATTTACGATGATTATTTCGTGTATAACCAACATTTTTTCTACCTAAATCATGATTGGCTCGGTATTGGGTTGTATCGACATTATATTGATACGTTCTTAGTTCATTCGTCGATTGTTTTTCTAACCTTATTTGTTCTTCTTCTCTCCATTGTTGATACCAGTTTCTATAATAAGTTTTATTTTTTATACCCATCCTTTTTGTTGCAAGATTTAATGGCTTGCAACTTCCCCCCTTTCAGTGTTATATCCTATCGTTGCAAAACATCGTCGTGTTACTAGAAACATACGCTTTTTTTAGCTCCTATATGATAAGGAGGAGGTAACTTTCGTTCGACTTTTAACACTTAACATTTGTAGTTGAATGTTAAATTTTATATAATGATAGTGTTTGTTTAGACTTATTAATCCTGTCATTAGTCAAACATTTTATAAGGAGGCTTTATGGAACAAAAAACATTACGGAAATTCTTATTTTTTAACTTTTTAATTATGACCGTCTTTAACTTCGCACACCCCGTGACTCCGCGGCTCATTAATGAATTAGAGTTACCCTCTTATATGTTCGGACTCTTCTTCGCCCTTATGTCAATTGGAAGCTATATCTTTTCTCCCATCTGGGGAAGCCTTTCAGATTATAAGGGACGAAAAAAGTTCCTAATGCTCGGGGTTTTAGGCTACGGCATGACGCAATTAGGATTTGGGCTGAGTCAATCGGCCATTACAATTTCTATCTTTCGTGTTCTTGGGGGAATCCTAAGTGTTAGTTACGTAGCGGTCATCATGGCCTGCATCAGCGATTTGTCGTCGGCAAAAGGTCGCGCAAAATCACTCGCCTATCTTGCAGCAACTACTTCAATGGGGGCAGCTGCCGGTTCAAATATTGGAGGATGGCTTGGAGCGACACATTACCAAAACAGTTTCATTGTACAGTTCATTTGTTGTATTTTATTAACAATCTGTCTCTTTTTCTTAACAGAGGATACCCTAGTCAATAAAAAAGAAGGAAAAACAACCCTCTCATTAAGCCACCTTACTTTTAAAAAATCTCAGATTGAATTTGGTCCACTATTGACCTCACTCATTCTAACCGTTGCATTAATGAACATTACAACAACAGCCTATAACTCAACCATCGGATACTTTGTTGAGTCAGATTTAAAGCTACCTACTCAATTAAACGGTCTTATCCTCAGTGTAGTTCCTATCTGCGCAGTTTTAGGAAATTTTCTTATTAGTCCTCGGCTTGCCAAAAAATACGATGAGTTTAAAACGCTAATCGTGATCATTGGATTAACAGCTACTTCGCTACTTGTATGGTCAGGCACAACAAACCTATTATTAACGTGCATTTGTTTGATGACCTTCTTTATCGTCATGCCCTTGGCACAACCTATTTATCAAAGTATGATTTCTAAGCAGGCCAAAAACAATGCAGGAGAAATCATGGGTATTCAAAACTCATCACGTTCTGTCGGAATGGTTATCGGATCATTAAGTGCCGGATTTCTATACGATTTAGGAAGTAAACTACCTTTCCTCATGGGAGGAATCACCGCTTTAATTGCCTGCTTGGTTTTAATCTTTCAACATCATCAACAAAAAAGACATTAGGAACTCTAATGTCTTTTTTTATATTCAAATCGGGATACAATTTCTTCCTCACTAAGGCCTAGCTCTAACACCCGATTAAGCTTTTTAACACAGTATGTATTGGGTGAATATTTGGGTGATTCAAAAATCCAGCGATCATCAAGTCCGAGGAGGCGACAAACAGCGAAGGCGATAGCCGCTGATCTGGATTCTCCCGTTGAACAATGAATAACAATCGTTTCCACCTGATCAAAATGATTTAAAATAAACTCGCCAATTCTTAGACAATCCTCCTCTGATAGTAATGTCTGGTCACCGTGCACCTCATGGATATCATCAAAACTTACTGAAATCATATCAATAATTCGAGGATTTCTATAAAAATTGGGCGTAGGCGCGTGGGTCCCCAAAATTGAAACTAACAATGTAACCTCCATCCACTGGTTATAACTCCATTCCTCTGCCTCTTTCTGACTCATGATTTTAATTTCCACGATAGTCCCCCCTCTTCTTTATCCCCCAGTTTCAAGATATGCCGGTGGCGATTTCTTTTTTATCAAAACCCCTTATGCTTACTAAAAATAGTCGGTCTATCCCGTTCATCACATAACGACGTTTTTATCAAGAATGGGATGCTTTTACTCACGCTATTTTATTATCAATCCCATCGGCGTTAAAAAAATAAACATCTTCTTCTCTTTTTTCCTTTAAACCAATATTCCATGATCCTCATGGTCATTCATATTTTCGAGCTTTAAACGACCTACCTCAATCTTCCGTCCATTAGGAAATTCATAATAAAGGATTCGTTGCTCGCCAGGCATAAAGGGAGATACGCTAAATGTAATAGCAAACTTATGACTTTGAGGAACAAGTTCACTATATTTTCCTAGATAATGAAGGTGATTAATCTCCTCGTCCTTATAAACATCTTTTGAGACCGTCGTTACTGGACTATCATCCCCTAATTTAAAATTATATGCGCTAACTAAGGCTCCCTCCGCACTCGCTTCCAAAACCTTAATGGCGACGACAACCGTCCATTCGTCCTTCTGCTCATAATACCCCCAATCCCAATAACTCGTCTCATCAAATTTTGATAAAACCAACTCAAAATTATTCGATAACTCATCGGTTGTTACTCCACCAACAGGTGAGGGATCAGGTTGCTCCAACCAGCTAATTTCCTTAATCAGTATGCATGAAAATATAATAACCGCGACAACCTTTAAAAGAATGATTAACACTTTTTGACCTCGGTTTTCCTTTACAGAACAAGCTGTAAGATCAATACGACTTTCCACAATACATTCAAATGCCTCCGCCCATTGCAATAACCTTTCATCCTGCGAAGAATCATGATTCTGCTTTAAAAAGTCGTCTACTAAACATTCATAAACATTTTCTATCTCTTCAAGCGACATCGTCGGGGTTACCCCAAGAATTTCATACGCATGCTTCACATCCTCCATCAATCCCCCAACTCCTTCATTTCCCCATTTAACTCATTTCATCATATGTTTTTTTCATAAAATAAATGTTATTTCCTAAAAGAAAATCATCGAAAATCGCACTTAAACACTTAGTTAACGTATTAAAGTAATTAAAAAAGGATGCCAAGGCACCCTCTCTTAATCATGTGTTATATTCATAGGTATGGATAACGGTACCATCCACCGTAATAGGGATATCCTCCCCATCCCCATCCTCCATAATAAGGGTATCCTCCCCATCCCCATCCTCCACCGAAGAATGGATAACCAAAACCACCAATAAAGAATCTTTCATCTTGTACGCCTCTTGCAGCATAAGGATTCACATAAGCACCTGGATAAGGAGGAACCGCACAAGGATTCATATAGTGACTTGGATAAGGGGCCGCTCCCGATAAGCATCCCGCCTGATACGGAGGATACATCATCGATGGCGTTGCTGGAAACGGATATGGTGCCTGTTGGGCAACTTGTGAAGTGTTACTAGTCGCCTCATCTGGCTTTTTATAAACCGTTTCATTAACCGATACTTGACACTGCTCAACCGTTTTTGCTACGCCCCCAACTTCGACTTTAACACCATCATTTGGGGCAGTTGGCGTTTCTTCTTTTAAAGGCTTTAATGGAATCGGTTTTACTTCTTCCTTTTGCGTCACCTCTTGGTGAGCGGGCGACACTTGAACCTGACTCTGTTGAACATTTTGGACCACAACAGCTTCTGCCGCAGGGGCTTGAGTCGGTTTTAGTTCAATCGGATTAGTGTCTAAATTAGGGTAATATTTTTGGATATGTTGTGCGACATTAGATTCTTCTTTACGAACAGGTGAAGGAACTTTGACTTTTAACCCAGGAACAAGGCCAGCTAAGTGATTAATATGGGTATTCATCCCGATTAAATCCTGAACACTGACATTGTATTTTTCAGCAATAGACTGAAATGTATCATTTCTTTGCACAATGTGGATTTTCATAAGCCTGATTCTCCTCTCTACATCATCTCCCTACAATATATGATGACATTTTTATGAATATAACAAACTTATACCAACAGCGTATTTTTCTATTTTCACCCCATTAACTTCTAAATCTAGAATCTTTACTTCGACCCACTTATGTCAGTTCCCCTTTTTAGAAGAAAAAGAAAACTTGATCACACATCATTTCTTTTCCTAATGTCAAACTTCCTTAAAAAGTTGATCCGATAATGAAAAAAGATGATAGACCTTGAATCTTTAGATCCTCATAGATTCCTTGAGATAGAAAAACACTTTCTCAAACGAGAAGCGATTCAAGCGTTCGCATCTAACTCCCTGACATAAAAACAATCCCTTCATATAGGATACTTCCAACACCCCATACATTTTTCATTGGAAAAAGGGAGAACTTAACACCATCATAATTTTCAACGCCTAAAGCATAGCGCTTAAGAGTGAACCTTTAAAATTAAGCTAACATTATCAAGTGACACAGCATCATTTAACTTGAGGACAAAAAGATGAATACTCGATAAGCCTATAACCTTTTAAAATTCCTTTGCTGGCTCGCGGTCCCACCTTTACTCATATTTTAATGGGAAACTTCCCCTTGCCACCCCGATATTTTGCTAAAAGATCCATTCCCTATCTTTTTATTTCCTAACGAAAAAAGGTCCCCTCATTAGGGAACCTAGTATAGAAATAATAAATAAATTAATCTTTAAATTCAAATTCAAAGTTAAGGATACGAACAAGATTTCCATCCTCCACCCCAAGATCACGTAACGCCTGATCGACACCAAGCTGGCGTAACTGACGAGCAAAACGCATAACAGAAGCTTCTCGGTTGAAATCTGTTTGATGGAAAATTCTTTCCACATGCGGTCCAGAAACCACATAAACCCCATCATCTCCAAGAGAAATATGAAACTTCGCTTCTTCAGGTGTGAATTTATATGTAACTGATTGTTCCATTTCTTCCTCATCATATAATGGGAATTGTGGCGTTGTTTCCAATAAATCAGCCGTTTTATAGAGTAACTGATCAATTCCTTGACGTGTTGCAGCCGAAATTTCAATAATCGTCATA
Source organism: Turicibacter faecis (assembly GCF_037076425.1). Classification (NCBI taxonomy): domain Bacteria; kingdom Bacillati; phylum Bacillota; class Erysipelotrichia; order Erysipelotrichales; family Turicibacteraceae; genus Turicibacter; species Turicibacter faecis. The sequence goes on from NZ_AP028127.1 coordinate 1,670,331, forward strand.
TCGTCTCCAACTTTTTCCTTGAATGCTTTTAAATTTTCCTCTGCATCCCCAATATCCATTTTATTGGCAACAATAATTTGAGGACGTTCCATCAATTTATAGCGATATTGTGCAAGTTCATTATTAATAGTTACATAGTCTTCGTATGGGTCGCGTCCTTCCATTCCAGACATATCAATAACGTGTAAAATAACACGTGTACGCTCAATATGGCGTAAAAATTGATGTCCAAGCCCTGCCCCAGTTGCAGCACCTTCAATTAATCCCGGTAAATCTGCCATGACAAACGAACGACCATCTGGAACACGAACAACTCCTAAATTAGGAACAAGCGTTGTAAAGTGATAAGCTGCAATTTTAGGTTTACATGCTGATACAACAGAAATCAATGTCGATTTACCAACACTTGGGAACCCAACTAATCCGACATCTGCTAACACTTTTAATTCAACACGAATTTCTCGTTTTTGTCCAAGTTCACCATTTTCAGCAAGCTCAGGAGCCGTATTACGCGGAGTAGCAAAGTGAATATTTCCACGTCCACCGCGTCCTCCCTTAGCAATAATCGCACGCTGACCATTTTCAGTTAAATCAGCGATAATCAGATTCGTACTATTATCATAAACAATAGTCCCAACAGGAACTTTAATAATTAAATCATCAGAATTTTTTCCGTGGCAACTTTTTGCCATTCCGTTCTCACCATTTTTCGCCTGTAAGACACGGTTATAACGTAAATCCAATAGTGTCGACAATCCCTCATCCGCAACGAAGATGACACTACCTCCGTTTCCTCCGTCACCACCTGCAGGACCACCATTGGCAATATATTTTTCACGACGGAAGGCTACGGCACCATTTCCACCATTACCAGCCGCCACTTTTAATTTGACTTGATCGATAAACAAGTGTATCCCTCAATTCTATTCATTGAAATGGTTCTTCATTTCAACGTAGTATTCTTCAACATGTACCTCATAAATATTTTCAACGTAAGAGATCAACGAAGTAAATAACCCCAAACCTTCTGGCACAGACTTAGCATGCGATGAATAGAGTAGACTAAACTACTCTTTAAAAATTTCAAGAACGAAAACAATCCATCACTTTTCCTATATATGAAAATAAGAGTGCTATTTATATAACAAAAAATCAGCTAAAACTCCATGCCATACCCGAAGACACACTCCTGTACCTTAGAATGCGCATCATTGAGTCAAGCAAAAATAACATAGGTTATAAACGTCTTGCTATCCTCTACTAATATCTTCGGAAAACTTTTTAATCGGCATGCCCTATCTAGACTTTAATCTAATCATAAAAATAAACGGTTATAGGCTATTTATACTTCCCTCAAATAGGATTGAAAATAATCTAATTCGGTCTATATATAGTATTAAAATAAACTTATAAACTCATACGAAAAAAAGGCATAAAAAATAATCCCCTAATCGGCTGATCAGGGGATTGATTAAATCGATTACTTAGCTTCTGGGTATACAGAAACTTGTTTTTTGTCACGTCCTAAACGTTCGTATTTAACAACACCATCGATTTTACAGAATAAAGTGTGATCCACACCCATACCTACGTTTGTTCCTGGATAAATTTTAGTTCCGCGTTGACGATAGATAATTGATCCTGCAGAAGCATATTGTCCATCAGCTAATTTAGCTCCTAAACGTTTAGACTCAGAGTCACGACCGTTCTTTGTAGAACCAACACCTTTTTTAGATGCGAAAAATTGTAAATTTAACTTTAACATTGGGCCACCTCCTACTTATTTTCTATAACTGTTAAGTATTTAAATTGTTCTTCTTCAATTGTGTGCAAAGAAGTAATCATTCCATAGATTAGCGTTTGAGCAGCTTCACTAGTTGGAAGATTTTCAACTAATAAATAACCATCTTCCATTTTTATGCTAAGTTCTGATTCATCTAAGTTGATAATGGAATTTGTTAAGCCAAATGTTACTGCACTCACCGCAGCGCAGACTAAATCTTCACCGGGTTCACCTGCAAATGCATGGCCGCTAATTTCATATGACTCAACTTTATTATTTTTATAGTGAAAATTGGCTGTAATCATCGTCGATTTAATTAAGCGTTAATTGCTTCGATAACAACTTTAGTGTATGGTTGACGGTGACCTTGTTTCTTTTTGTAACCTTTTTTAGGTTTGTATTTGAACACAATAATTTTTTCACCTTTACCGTGTTTTTCAACCTTTGCAGTTACAGTTGCACCTTCTACTAATGGAGCACCAACTTTTGCGTTTTCTCCACCAACGAATAATACTTCGTCGAAAGTAACAACATCACCTTCAGCAACATTTAATTTTTCAATGTAGATTGCTTGACCTACTTCAACTTTTAATTGTTTACCACCAGTTTTAATAATAGCGTACATTACCTGCACCTCCTTAAAATTTAACTAAGACTCGCCATTTAAGGTATACAAGTTGTATTTAAACCTTATCCGTGCGGTTGTAGTACCCTAAGGTGCTAACAACATAGTTCATTATAGCAAAGCAAAAATCATTCGTCAACGTTTTATAGCTGGTTATCTCTACCTTTTTCGATTTTTTCTTTGAACATATATACTAAATTTTACAGACTCCTTCAAACTTCCCTATAAAACATAGGCATCTCGTGTCTTTTCATCCCTTCTATGAACGTCTGCGATAAAAAGGTGCTGTAATTTCGCCTTTCTTCTATTAACTAAAAAAAGTATTAAGGTATTCCCTAACACCCTAATACTTTTTTTATCATCATTAGATCAACGGGCTTTAATAGAATATCATCCATCATCGCCTCTTGAAATTTTGAATCATCTTTTGATAACTGATTTGCCGTCAAGGCAATAATACGCCCCTCATATCCAATCTTTCTTAGTTGTTTTGATGCCTCATATCCATCCATAACCGGCATACAAATATCCATCACTACAACATCATAATTTGGGTTGTTCTCAATTTCCTTAATTGCTTCAATCCCACTTTCAAGTGTTTTTACTTTTTTGATGTCCATGACATCTAATATATCTTCCATCAACATTAAGTTAATCTCATTATCATCTACTACTAGTACGGAAATATCATCTGTCAATTGTGCCACCTTATGCTCCGCCTCCAACTTCATCTCATCTTGTCTCTCCTATTTTAGTCAGTTTTATAAGGAGCGTCAACACTTAGGACCGCATTTTCCTCATATTTTAACTTCAACCAGCTCGTCTCATCATGTAATCGGTGGTTAATTTGAAACGTGTTAAAATATCCACGATAAAAATTATCCTCCAAGGAATGATTCCTAAATCTAATAATTTTATTTGGTAAATCCACATTTGTATACATTCTTTTCTGTAATAAAAACCGTTGAAATAGGAAATAAATTTGTTTATTGTACTTAATCGTCGAATAAACAAGAAATGACATAACGAGATAGATTTGTCGAAAATCGTTAAAAAATGTTATGGCCATAAAAAGAACAATTAAGACTATATTTATTATCTTCATTATCTTTAAAACTACCTTATACGGAAAATAACAACACAAAAACGCATTTAATAACCGGCTTCCATCTAAAGGTGGTAATGGTGTCAAATTAAAAAAGATAACAAACAACTGACTTCCTATCGCATAATCATACAGCGTTAAATTAACATATGGACTTATCCTTTCACGGGCTAGAATTAAGAGTAAAAAACAAAGAAAATTAAAAACAATTCCCCCGCTACTTACAACAAAATCTTCCACATTCGATTTATTTAATTCTCCCTGGAATTCCATAATGCCTCCGAAGGCAAAGAATTTTATTCGTTCAAACCTCCAGTTATAAAAAGCGGCCATCATTAGATGACCACACTCATGAACTAAAATAGTTAGAGTAAATATAATATATTCATTTAAATATCCAAGAAAAATTGCGAGTAAGGTCATCGCATAAAAAGAAGGATCAAACTTTATTCGTTTTGGACGCATCATTAAGCCCCCCTATTTATTGCAATGATTTTAAGTAATCCATAATATCTTGGTACTCTCCCTCCTCATTTTTTAATGATAAATAATAAAACGCCTCTTCTTCAAAATCTGTCCCCGGTAGCTCTAAAACCGAACCAACGCCAAGCTCGTCACCCGCCTTAATGTGTTGATACTGACTAACTCCCCTATTTTCTAAAAAGCCAATCGTTAGGACCCATTCATCTGGTAGTTGGACATTAACATAATTACCTATCTTCTCATCGACACCTAAGTTCAAAACAATTCCCGATACAAAGCTTCTAATCGATTCTGTCCGTTTAGCCTGAATCACCACTCCATCTTCGTAGTCCTTTAAAGCCACATTATTAGTCGCCTTTTTAATCGCCTTTTTCAAATTAAACTCTGTATCTTTTTCATCGTTAGACGCCACCTGATTTCCTGACTCATCCATGGTTGATGATACGCCACCATTCACTGCCGCTACCTCTTCATCGCTCGGTAATTTAAATTCAAACGGCAACATATTTGACAAGAAGTTCTGATACATTTTTTCGTATTTGGCAAATGGAAAATTTCCCATGACCGAACTCTTTACAGTCTCGTACATCGTTGTGTTTGGAAGCTTTTGAATAACTAAGATTCCCATTAACACACATAAACAAATCATCGATTGACACATAAAACGTCTAATGAACCACGTTCCTTCATCTTCCTTTCTCCTTTGTCTATAATAAGCAGCAGAATGCTGAATCTGCTTATTACCATGAGCCGATCGATAAGATGAATGCTTTTTTTTATAATTGGCCACGATATTTCCCCCTCACTTTTTTCATCTGTGCGACTTGTTCATTGCATCATATGAGTATAGCGTAAAAGTTAGAACATTCGAGAGAGGCTTGCACTCTTTTTACAATCGACAGAAAAAAAACGAACCCTCAACAATTAGTTTTTTTAGTCTAATCGTCGGGGGTCCGCTCAAGATTCGTTTCTTTTTAGTTAAAAATCATTCAAAACCTTTTTTTGATAAATTTTAAATTGAAATTTCAACATGGGGTAGAGAACAATCGTCACTAGCATATTAAAAAAAGCCGTTGGAATTAAAATATATTTGATAAAAGTCCACGTTGACATATTAGTTGCTTTCATCGTATTCACAATAAAATAAACGATGGATTCCTCTCCCATAACCAAGATAGCGACCATCGCCATCATCGACAGCAAATTAATCGGCATGGTTTGAGAAACAAACCTCACCATAATAAACGTTAGAATAGGAAACAAACAAGTATATAAACCAATTAAATCCGCGTAACACACATCATAAAGAAAGCCGAAAATAAAAGCGAAAATAAAAGGTCTAATTCCCTTATCATAAAAAGTAAAAAAAGCTAAACAGATTAAAAAGACATTGGGAATTGCCCGGTAATAGCTAACAATAGGGTCAATGGGCAAAAAACTGACTAATAGATTATCCATGACAAAACAGGTCACAAACGTAATAATTAATCTACTCATGATCTATCGTCACCGCCTCACGCGCTACAACAATTACATAATCCATATTATCGTAATTTTTTTCTCCTTTTAAGTACAACGTTTGGGTTAATCCATCTTTACTAACCTCTATGCGATCCACGTAACCGATTAAAAGTGATTTAGGATATACACCACCTAATCCACTCGTAATTACCTTATCCCCTTTATCCACTTTTACATCTTTTGATACCTGAGTCATCACTAATTCGTCAGTTGTATAATCATAACCTTCCACGGTTCCAATAGAACCCTCTTTCCCATCGATAATAGCCGAAACTTTACTTCCAAAATCTTGATTCTTAATTAACTTAACTTTAGATGAAAAATCAGTAACTGAGATAATTTTACCAATGAGAAATCCCTCTTTTGATAACACGGCCATATTCTCTTTCATCCCCTGTTTACTTCCTTTATTAATAAAAATAAAGTCGTGCCACTGGTCAACATTACGCATCACCGTTGTCGCATTAATCGTTTCATACGCAACTAAAGACGTTCCCGTCTGTTGTAAATCTTCTAATGAAGCCAACTGTTCCTCTAACTGATGCGTATAAACCTCTAATGATTCGTACTGATACATCTGTTGTTTTAACATTTTATTCTCTTCGTATGTATGAAAGAGGTCATTCAAATTGACAAAGAAACGTTTGAAGCCCTCAACTATTCCCGTATAACCGGTTTGAACAACAACCATCCCATCCTTAATCAATCGCTGAGGAATAGACCCACGAGTCTCCTGATGCATCGTATATCCAACCGTAATAAACGTCATAAATACTAAAACAATAATCAAAAATACCTTTAAATGATTAACACCCTTCATTTAACCACATCCTACGTCTTTACAATAATCTAATCCATATTGCCTATTATATATAATTGATAAGTCTGAAACAAGAGCCTTTCCTCACATAAAACGTCATAAATAATGTTTTTCACACAATTTACATGAGATCGAGGCGAGGTTAAAAAAGAAGTATCTCCTTTTATTTAAAATCCTTTTTTAAAATGAAGTAAGTCTCGCAATCTACCCATCCACGCCTTTCAGTCAACACGGCACGACGAATATATTTATCACGCGTCATTCCAATCTTTTGCATCACTCGCTCAGAAGCTTTATTCAAAACATCATACTTCGCTGTCACTACATCAACTCCCACATCAAAAAAGGCAAAGCTTAATACACAATGGGCGGCTTCAGTAGCTAACCCCTTATTCCAATAATTTTTTGCTAAACAATATCCTAACTCGCAATAAAACTTTCTTCCTCGTCGATGAAATTGAAAAAGTGAGATTGAACCAATCACTTCTTGATTTTCACGATCAACAATCGCCCATTGGTAGGTATCCTTTAATTGATAGGCCCGCTCCCAACTTTCTAAAATGCGTTGCGTCATCTCTACGTTTTCATGCGGCGCCCAAGCCACAAACTTTGCCACCTCTTCATCACTACTCCAATTATTAAATACCATCTGAGCATCACTCACCTCAAAGCGTCTTAAATATAACCTCGGCGTGTGTAATGGACATGTTCCTATATGCTTCATTTAAAACTCTCCCCTCTAAACATGACATCCATGAAAGTTTCTCACTCATCATAAAATTTATGACTATAAACAATCCAAATTCCTATATAAACGTTAAAATGAGATTTCCATCAATCACATCATTTTATATTCTATGCCAAACGTGGGCATTCAACCATCAATATTACCTCTTCCTCTAAATAAATAAGCCCCCCCTCTTCTTCCGTCCACTAATAGCTACTTTTATTTCTATAACTATAAATTTATCGTATAAACACTTTTTATAATAGGAAAACTATGACTAAGATTCGATTATCTTGGGAAGGAATAACTGTATGTCACCATTGGAACATTTTATTGAACAATTTTTACCTTATATTATTCAAATCCTTGAAGCCATGGGCATTTTCATCATTACGCTCGGCGCATTCCGTGCGTTCTATCATTACATGAAAACACTTATTTTCAAGGACCATTATCCGACAAAACACCAATTTGCTAACTCAATGGCAACCGGTCTTGAGTTTAAATTAGCAGCCGAGATTTTAAAAACAGTACTTATCCAAAGTCTTAATGAACTTATCATTCTCGGATCTATTTTCCTACTTCGTGTCCTGATGACCATTGTTATTGAATGGGAAATTCGTCAGGATGAAAAACAGAAGCACCTTCATGAAAACAAAGAATAAAAAGAAAACTCGTAGCGATTATCTCACTGAATAGTGATTAACCTACGAGTTTCTTTCATTAAAGATATCCTTTTTCCTTTAAACTTGTAAATTGATTATCTCCAATAATAAGATGATCAAGCAATCTAATTCCTATCAATTCCCCTGCCTCATACAACCGATGGGTTAGCTGAATGTCTTGTTGAGATGGGGTGGCATCCCCACTCGGATGATTATGAGCACAAATAACAGAAGCAGATGATCGCTTAATCGCCTCTTTAAAAACCTCCCTCGGATGAACAATAGCCTTATTTAAGGATCCAATAAAAATCGTCTTCTGACCAATAATATAATTTTTAGTATCCAAAAATAAGACAATAAAATGTTCTTGTGTTAAATGTTTCATATCTGCTGCTAAAAAAGAGACACAATCCTCAGGAGACAAAATAGAATCTTGTTTAATATGACTCGCTTTACTAATTCGTTTTCCAAGTTCGATACTTGCCAAAATCTGAATAGCCTTGCTTTCCCCGATTCCCTGAATACTCATTAACTCTTCAACCGTCATTTCATTTAGAAACTTCAAGCCCTCAGACTGCCTTAAAAGTTTCTGCGCGATAGCTAATGCCGATTGACCTTTACTTCCCGTTCGAAGTAAAATGGCCAACAATTCTGCATTAGATAAATAATGTGCGCCCTCCAATAATAATCGCTCTCTCGGTCGTTCTTCGTAGGGTAAATCACGGATCATAAACGATTCCATTTTGAATTAATCACATCCTATTCTTATCCATTTAACCATTGATAAATTTCTAATAACATCTTTTGTCGCTCAGGCGAGTTTGCTTCAAAAGATGAGGTAGCGAGTGTCACATAGTACCCCCAGATATGCATCTCATCATCTGTAAACGTTTGGATAAACTCTGCATCCATCTCATATGGCCGTTGTTTAACTGCCTGAACAAAGTAATTCCATTTTAAGTCATCTAGAGGAACCTCAACTTCCTTGATAAAGGAGTCAATTTTCTTTTCTGTTAGCTGTTCCTTAACCGGTGCTAGACTATCCTTTGTCCCGCCAATATAAGAAAATACCGAGTATTTTCCATCCACCTTTAAAATTCCATAATTGTAACCAATTTGTTTTAACTCCCCTGCCAGGTTCAACACATTATCATATGTTTCATAAACCCCATGCTGCATAATAAAAATTTTATTTTCAGCAACCTTTTCTTCCTTTTTATCTTTTTTATCGCCGTCCTTACTCGCTTCCTTTTCTTCTTGTGAATCACTTGCAGGATTTGTCTCATCATTCTTAACTTCTACGACTTCTTTTGAATCATCCGTACGAACTAAGAACGTATCAAGTGCCTTCCCAAACGACAATCCTAGCACCGTAAAAATCACTGTTAATAAAATAAACGGCCGTGCCTTTTTAAAATCAATCTTCGAAATAATAGTCTTTAATTTCTTTCCTTTCATCTCATTCCCACCTATCATCTTCACTCATTACTTCTAATATTACTACGTCTATATTGTTGTTTCATCATATCAGATGACAATCAAGAAAATTGTCTAAATCTCAAGCACATACTAATTTTCGCACCTCTGAAATAAAGTACAATGATCCTGTAATGACTAAGCAATCCCCCTCGCCAAGTCTTCCCATTACAGATTCAGTCAACCCTTTAAAATCTTCCTCATAGCTAGCATTTGATCGATTAAACAACTCATATTGCGCACGTGCTGACTGGGCACGCGGATAATCAAAGGTCGTAAAATAGACCTCATCGGCCACATCAGCCAAAAATTTGAACATTTCATGAGCATCCTTATCCTTAAGAATACTTACGATAAAGATCTTTCGTTTCATAGGATAAAGTTTCGAAAGGGTCTCACACAAATTTTTCATCCCTTCTACGTTATGCGCCCCGTCTAAAATAACCGGTGGATGTTGTCTCACCCTCTCAAAACGGCCAGCCCAAAAGGCCAATTTCATCCCCCTATATATATTTACGCTAGAAATATCCCATTTCCTTTTTTCTTTTAAAAATTTAAGGATGGCGTAAGCTAACGTCGCATTTTTAACCTGATGCTCCCCCTTCATAGATAATTGTACCCTGTTTAGAGAGGGCCAATCAAAAGTAACCCCATTTTCACTTAAGGAGATTTCGGTCGGTTGATAAAGTTCTAAAGCCTTAATAAGGGGGGATTGACGTTTAGCAGTTACCTCCTCAAATACTTTTAAAACTTCCTGATCTTCTTCCGTCGTAATAAGTGGCACCCCTTGCTTCACAATCCCTAACTTCTCATAGGCAATTTGAGTCCGTGCAGAGCCCAAGATCTGCTCATGATCCAAACCAATATTTGTAATACCACAAACCATCGGCTTAATCACATTTGTAGCATCTAAACGCCCCCCTAATCCAACTTCATAGATAACCACATCAACGTCGGCCTCTTCAAAATAAACAAAAGCAAGTAAGGTTATGATCTCAAACTCGGTAAACGGACCTAAATCAGATTGATTTATTAAATCAACAACTGAGTAAATTCGATTCGCACATTTAACAAGGTCTTCATCACTAATCGGTCTTCCATTTAATGAAATACGCTCATTAAACGTCTCAATATACGGAGACGTAAAGGTTCCTACACGATACCCTGCTTCCTCTAAAACACATCGCAAATAGGTAACCGTCGACCCTTTTCCATTTGTTCCTGCAATATGAATCGTCGGAACCTTTAAATGCGGCTGATTCAATTGTTTCAACGCTTCTTTCATTCGAGAAAGTCCCGGACGAATACCAAACCTTAACTGGCCATTAATCCAACCAATAACCTCGCTCCCATGTGTAAACATAACCATCACTTCCTTTATTGATATCTAGTTTCGATTAATTTTTATCCGTAAAATCCATTCTACATTCAGACAAGTACACTAAATTTCCTCTTCACTCATCTCGGGTTAGCGATAAAACATGAAAAGTTTTTTGGGCCCTATATCCTATTTTAACGTGACTGAGAGTGTCATTCCCCTTGATAAAACTTCCCCCGCCTTAATCGTCTGGGATGAAATAATCCCCTCTTCTCCCTTAACCTTAAGATTCAATTCATAATGATTAGCAAATTCCTCGACATCCTTTAAGTTCTTTCCAATAAAGTCTTCCATGATAGGCCGACCTTTAGAAACCTTCAATGTTAAAATTAATGGATCATTGCTAATTTTTGTTCGTGGTTTAATCGATTGTTCAATGACACAGTTTTGTATCACATCATAAGAATACTCCAAGTCGTAAATCATTAAAATATTTTCATGATCTTTTTCATACTGCATGACCTTCTTCGTCGACCATCCATGGAAATTTGGAATCGTATTGAGTCGGAGCGTTGCACTCACATTCATAAAAAGTGCAACAATAATACCAAGGCTTAATACGAGACAATAAAACCTTGCATTTAGCCGGTACTTTTTTCTTTTCTTTTTCATACCCTCACATCCTTATTCATTTAATTAGTTATCTTTTTAGTCATAAAGCGAAACTCACTTTCTACATCCTTTTCCTTTAATCATTATTTAAAAGGTTTTTTCTTATAAAAATATAGTCAGACTTATCTATAATTTTATCAACTAATGTAGCATTTTTAAAGGACTTCCCAACCTTTCTACCTGATTCATACAAAAAAAGCCTTCGGTCAATGACCGAAAGCTTTTTTTGTAAAAATTATTTTTGAAGTTGTAATAAACGAGCTTCAACTGTTGCGTATTTTTCCTTATAATCTGAGAGTTTATGACGTTCTTCCTCTACTAAATGGGCAGGTGCTTTCGCCACAAATTTCTCATTTGCCAACTTTGATTCTCCGCGTTTAACCTCTGCAGCTAATTTCTTTAATTCAGCATTTAAACGCTCAATCTCCGCACTAACATCGATTAATCCATCAGTTGGTAAGAAAATATCCGCTCCCGTTACAACGGCAGTCATTGTTTCCTCATCTACCGTTAATCCCTTTTCGATAACTAATTCGCTTGGATTACAGAAACGTTGTAAATAGGCTTGGTTTGTCGTTAAATTTTCTAATGCCTCTTCTGACTTCGCGTTAATGAAAATACGAATTTGTTTACTCATCGGCGCTTCAACTTCCGCACGAATGTTACGAACACTTCGGATAATATCCATTAATAAAGTAAAATCAGTCATGGCTTTTGAATGATTATATTCCTCTTTAACAACTGGCCATGAAGCAACTGCACAAGCTGTATTTTCGCGAGTAATCATTTGGTAAATTTCTTCTGTCACAAATGGCATAAATGGATGTAATAATTTAACAATTGATTCTAATACGTACGTTAATACCATACGCGTTGAATGTTTGGCTTGTTCATCATCACCTTGTAATGGTAACTTAGCCATTTCAATATACCAGTTACAGAAATCTTCCCAGATAAAGTTATAAAGATGACGTCCAACTTCTCCAAACTCAAACTTATCCGCATTATAATTAATTGCTTCAATCGTTTCATTTAAACGTCCTAAAATAAATTGATCAGCAACGTTTAATGTAGCTTGAGATAAATCAACATCCTCGCACGTCATTCCATCTAAGTTCATAATAACGAATCGAGAAGCGTTCCAAATCTTATTAATAAAGTTCCATGTAGACTCTACTTTTTCTTCGATATAACGTAAATCTTGGCCTGGAGCCGAGTTTGTCGTTAAGAAATAGCGTAAACTATCCGCTCCATATTTTTCGATAACATCCATTGGGTCAACCCCGTTACCCAATGATTTACTCATCTTACGTCCTTCAGCATCACGAACTAATCCGTGAATAAGAACATTCTTAAATGGACGCTGGTCAGTGAACTCCAAACTTTGGAAAATCATACGTGATACCCAGAAGAAAATAATATCATACCCTGTAACAAGCGTATCCGTTGGGAAATAGGCTTTAAAGTCTTCTGAAGAAACATCTGGCCACCCAAGTGTTGTAAACGGCCATAATGCTGATGAGAACCATGTATCTAAAACATCTTCGTCTTGTGTCCATTGACTTGAATCAGCAGGTGCTTCCTCACCTACATACATTTCTCCCGTCTCTTTATGATACCAAGCCGGAATTTGATGTCCCCACCATAATTGACGTGAAATACACCAGTCATGAATATTCTCCATCCAACGTAAGAATGTATTTTCAAAGCGGTCCGGAACAAAGTTAACTTTATCGCTCGTTGACTGATTAGCAACTGAACGAGCAGCTAATTCTTCCATCTTAACAAACCATTGCGTTGATAAATACGGTTCAACAATTGCATTTGTACGCTCTGAGTGTCCAACCGAATGCACATGTTTTTCAATCTTAACGACTAATCCCGCTTCTTCTAAATCTTTTACTAACTGACGGCGTGCTTCAAAACGGTCCATTCCGCTATATTTACCAGCAAGCTCATTCATTGTTCCATCTAGATTCATACAAATTGGGCGTGCAAGATCATGACGATTTCCAACTTCAAAGTCGTTTGGATCATGTGCCGGAGTAATTTTAACAGCTCCCGTTCCGAAATCCATCTCAACGTACTCATCAGCAATAACCGGAATCGGCTTGTTATTCCCCGGAATTAATACGTTTTTACCTAGTAAGTGCTTATAACGCTCATCTTCTGGATGAACAGCTACCGCAACATCCCCAAACATCGTTTCTGGACGAGTGGTTGCTACTTCTAAGAAATCAGTTGTTCCTTCAATCATATATTTAAAGTGATAGAAAGCTCCTTCGATTTCTTTATGGATAACTTCAATATCTGATAAAGCGGTACGTGCTGCTGGGTCCCAGTTAATAATACGCTCACCACGATAAATTAACCCTTTTTCATATAATTGAACAAAGACTTTACGAACAGCCTTTGATAAACCTTCATCTAAGGTGAAACGCTCACGTGAATAATCTAAAGATAGCCCCATTTTTTCCCACTGTTGGCGAATAAATCCGGCATACTCTTCTTTCCACTCCCATGCTTTCTCCAAAAATGCTTCACGACCAATGTCATAACGTGAAACACCTTGCTCCTTTAAACGCGCATCTACTTTCGCTTGAGTCGCGATTCCAGCATGGTCCATTCCTGGTAACCATAACGCATCGTATCCTTGCATACGTTTCATACGGATAATAATATCTTGTAATGAAGTATCCCAAGCATGCCCTAAATGTAATTTTCCTGTTACATTAGGTGGTGGGATTACAATCGTATACTTAGGTTTATTCGATTGAGGTTGAGCTTTAAAGCAATCTTGCTCATACCAAAATGCATACTTACCATTTTCTACTTCTAAATGATTATACTTAGGTGCCAAGTTTTTTGACATTTTTGGTCCTCCTTATTATAGTGTGACTAGCGTTTTATTTGAAACAACAGGCCTATATAAACAAAGTAGGCTATCCCCACTTCCTCAAGATTCCTCGGCCATCGTCACCCTATCTAAAAAACAATAAAAAATACTCTTTAACTAAACCTCAGCACTAAACAATGACGATTGGAATAATCACCTTGTTCAATAAAACAAGGAGAATGGATGGATTTCTTTTTGATTAGGTTGGAATAATCTGAATTTACACATGGTGAGTGTGCTTATTCTATCAAATGAATGAATTAGATTCCTAATCAAATGGGAATAACCCGTTATGACGCGTGGTGAACGCGCATGACGAATCAAAAAATGGATGATGTCTCATTGTTAAATGCTTGCTTTTAATTAAAAATATTTTTCATATTTTTTGAAATCAATGAAAATGGACGTAAGATTCTTAAATCTCATGAAAATAAGCCTTTTTGTCTATCTCGTGTTTCTTTCTTGATAGGAATACGCTAGTATCCGTTCAAGAGTTAATCGGTCCTTTAAAAAACAATCATTAAAACCACTATGACGATTACCTAAATGATTTAAAAATATTTCGTCCCTCTTAAATTAATGATTCATTCCACCTGGATTTTGGACTTATCAATTAAAAAATATTCACCTTCACATAAAGGTCAAAACTGATTCAAGCGATTATTCTTTTTAATACGTTTATTTCGATTAACTTTTTTCACTCACCTAATTATTTTTAAAAAGAGACCATCTGCCCACAAGATATTCGATTAAAGTTGGGACATAGAATTAATTAACTAGTCATTATAATCCATTTGATTCAAAAGGAACCGTTTGCTAGGGTTCATCCTGCCATTTTAAAGACATTTTCTCATCAAAATAACGATAATACTCATTTTATAGACAAAAAAGATCTATAGATTTTATTTGAACCACCTGGATTTTGGAAAAATAAAATCTTATTGAAGTAAATCTCTATCGTTTTTCTTCATTTAGCAGGGAAGAATTTACTACTTAAACGTTGATAAGTACCACCTGGATTTTGGACCTCTACATTTTGATAAATAAATCCTGACTCTTTTCTAAATGAACTATCATTCATCATGAATGAATCATTATAAAACCACCTGGATTTTGGATTTATAAACATACGATGAAAAATTAACTTCCAAACTTCTTCGTTAAAAATATTTCTCTTATCGATATGGATTTAAGGTTTAAAGTGAAGAAAACCACCTGGATTTTAGCTTTCATGTTACACTTCATCACCCTAACACCTTTTCCTTTAATCCGTTCGATTATGATGAACCAGACTTAAAATTCTTTAATAGGTTAAATAGGTTCGATTTTATAAATACCACCTGGATTTTGGACTTATACTAGCTCCTATTTAACACGTCTTCATTTAATCCTCTTTTTAAGCAGTTTCTCCTTCAAAAAAAGTGAGAATATAAGCACCACCTGGATTTTGGCTCTCATATTTTATCTTTGTAACTCGTATTTAAAAGGTCTCTCACTGAATGTCAGACTCCTTTATTTATCAGCGCCTTTTTTAAATAAAAGGAAAACGATTGCTCTTTTAAATAATTGGAATCATCACTCTTCGTTTTAAAGAAAGTTTTTTATTTTGTTAAAATCTTAATCGTCATAAGTCATCAATAAATTCTTTAGTACTCTTTCAAAAACCAACCTTAGAACCTTACTCCGTGATTTTTAGAAGAACATGGTGGGAGAATCTATCCTTTTCCTTATTTATGATGAATTAAGCTTTATACCGATATCGTAGCAATTCAAGGACGTTATCTGTTATTATCAAGCCGCAAAAAAAAGCACTCCGCCCTATAACTAAGGACGAAATGCTACTATTCCGCGGTACCACCTTGTTTGCAGGTTCAAAAACCTACCTCTCTAAACTTTAACGCAGTAAACGAAATTTCCTACTTTTATTTCAGAAACTCAACTCACAGGCTACTTCAAAGTGATCACATAAGGTTCTTTCAGCTATGAAACCTCTCTCTAGAATGTGAAGGAAACTTTTACTCCTCCTGATCATCGTTTTTTATATCACATTATATACACTGATATTCTACTATAATCCGCCTCCTTATTCAAGAGTTAGTCAAAAATTTTATAACCTTCTACACGAAAAATATTTATTTTCTTTTGTGAAAACGAATTGATACTCCGTTTCCTGTCCGCATAGACTATAGCATAGGGGGTGAAAATATGGGACGCTATCAGCGGGGTGGAGGGTTTAGAGCTTATTTGCAATCCCTTCGCTCAATTATTTCTGTTTTATTTTTCTATCAACTTTATTTAATCATTTTTTCATTTTCCCAATTTGATTTTGTAATGCTCATGATTCTTGGAGGATTACTCGGACTTTTGTGGTGGATTTGCTAATTCAGCCTAACATAAAAGTAGGCCATGACTCCAGGTCTGTAGCCTTTTTAAAAAGCAATCGTTTCGCCTCATTGAACGATTGCTTTTTGCGTTCTAACTATCGTTTCACTAGAATCAATTGATTCGATAACGTTCTAATTCTCCCTTTCTCCTTCTATCCTTTAAGCAACAGCCCTTCAAACAATGGTAGCTAAACTGTCATCGCTAACTCCATTCGATTAATGACCGTTAAATAAGGATTCCTTATCACGACAATGGAACATTTAAACGATCAAATCCACTGTCATACGAATGAAAAGTCCCCTCCTTTTCATCCATACAAAAAAAGTAATCGGAAGAACATTCAATTCCAATTACTTTTTTCATAGCTAATATACAAACAGAATAACCCTTTGCCTTTGATAAACTTTCCCTCACACGAATCATCAGCGGTTACTCAGCCGAAAATTTTTATAAAGCAACCACCTATCCCCATTTTTCATAACAGAGGAGATTCATTTATGATGACTTCGTTCCGGTTGTTGAACTCGGCGGCGGTGCATTAAATTGGTCATACACCTGCAAAGCCATTAAGTGGGGGGCGATACACTCATTTAATAACGCAATATTAATGAGCGAATGATCCTGTAAATTTTGATTTAATTCCTCTAGGTCAATACAAAGTGATCGAAAAAAGAAATAGTGTCGCAGCGCTTGAACCTTCTCATTTTTTACGTAATCTAAAATAATGGAATGCAACCCTGGGACTTGATGATAATTTTCTAAAAACAAACACATGTCGACAGAGGAAATAGAAAACATACTCTTTTCAAAGTTAATTAAATAGGACGACTTTTCAGTTACTAATAAATTAGCAACATTTACATCCCCATGAATTAAACTAATCGGCATTTTTTTATCTTTCTTGATTAAATCATAAAATTTCTTTAACTCATCATGAGCATGATGCAACATCGTATACAACATGGGATAGACCATCATAAAATACCACTCAAAAGGAGAGCGATCCTGCCTCAACTCAAAAGCCTCCATATTTTTTTGCAACGCATCATAACTATCTTGTAACCTCTTATAATCTTTATTATAAATACGTTGCAGCTCATCATCACGCACATCGACTTCTAACGCTGTTTCAGCGTGTAGTTTCCCAAGTAATTCAATGTAATAGTGAATCTGTTGCTCAAGCGGAAGTGGGATAGTCTGAACATAGTCCGTGAGGTAAAAAAAATGATCGCGCCAAGGGACGCAGTGCTTATTATCCCTTGTGCGATAAATAGGTAATATATTATGTGACAACGATTTATACGCAAAAAGTTGCTTCATAATAAACTCATCATTCCCACTAGCGACTTTTAACAAATACTCGTGATTAGTCGCTCTAATTTTCATAGATTTTTGCGTAATCGGTGTTATCGATTCAATTACTAAATTATAATGGGCCTGAACAAATTCCTTTATCTCATCGTAATTTGCCATAGTTAATCATCACACGATCTCCACAGCGTAATGGTGTAGCCAACTCATCCTTATTATAAATTTCTTTTTCTGACACCCCATACTTTGTGCAAATATTTGTGATCGTTGTTTCCTCTTCTTGAACAAAAATGATTTTTAAAATGCTTTCCCCATCTGAAAATTGATTAGCAATTGAATCTTCATTTGAAACAACTGAAACTGACGTATTAGGGGCTAATTCTTCCATCTTTTCTGCCACTTCAAGCAACTCTGCTTCTTCTACTGGTTGTGTTGCTTCTACAACTGTTTCCACAACGTCTTCTACTGAATCATTTGTAATTGGATGTTCCCCTTCTAATGAGTATAACATATCAAAAATTTCTGATTTCTGTTGAGGTTTCACTGTGACTTCTGCAGCGTTCTCTTTCTTGATTGGAAATGGTAACACTTCATCTGTCTCTTCAACCTCTACCTCTTGGTGAACCACTGGAATTTCTGGAACAGCCTTATGATGCTCTTTTTCTACCTTAACTTCTTCCCCGACCACTGGTTCTACAACCGTTACTTCAGTCTCTTTCGTTGGTTCTACTACATTTTCCACGGTTGAATCAGAAACAGTAGCTGTTTGCTTCTCAATCACTTTTTTAATCTTATCAGTTAAAGCTTCTTTACGCTCTTCAGCTAACATTGGATCAATAGCCTCGTGCATCGGTTGATGATCGAATACAACCTCGTCAAAATCGATATAATCCGAATCATCTTCTACTACTTCGATTTCGTTCACTTCCTCAACTGCAGGTTCTACTTCCACAACTTCACAAACCTCAGACTTAGCAACTTCGGCACCTTTATTAAACATCACAGGGGCCTGTGTTTGAGAGTCCTCTTCATGGTGATCCTCATCTACTAATTTCACCACATCACCTAAGTCATATCCTTCTAATGTTAAATTTAAAGATAAGGCTAAACTATTATCACCTTTTACATCATAATCAAAATTCGTAATATCGGCATTAATATCCCCTTTTTTACCGCTATTAGGTAAAGTAATATCAAGTGGAATATGCTCAGTAAATGTTTTTTGTGTTCCCTCTGTTGTTAAGTACTCTCCATCAATCGATACATCGCCGCGTAAAGATAAATAATCTCCTTCATCGTGCGCCTTTGTGCTTGGCACAATATTAAGCGATACGATATCTGCTATGTTGTTGATCGGTAATGTACAATCCCAATTAAATGAATAACTCATGTTAGACCCTCCTAATTTGATATTTCAATTCATTATATTCTTCAAATTCTAAAATATGTGAAATCGAGATCAAAAATGATTCAACATTTCAATTGAAAAACTTCCAAATTAATACGGATAAACATGAGCTCTCGTTTAAAACACCCCACATATCTATCTAACTAACCCATTTAAATCATAAAAAAAAGCATCCCTAAAGGATGCTTATTCTCTTAAAAAATATGAAACAATAAATTATTTATTCATTGCTTCTTTAGCTGTATTAGCTAAAGTTGCGAATGCAGCAGCATCAGAAACAGCTAAGTCTGCTAACATTTTACGGTTAACTTCGATTCCAGCTAATTTTAATCCGTGCATTAATTTGCTGTATGATAATCCGTTCATACGAGCAGCCGCATTGATACGAGTGATCCATAATTTACGGAAATCACGTTTTTTCTGACGACGGTCACGGTAAGCGTATTGTAATGATTTCATTACTTGCTCATTTGCTGTTTTGTATAATGTATGTTTAGATCCGAAATAACCTTTTGCTAATTTTAAAACGCGTTTACGACGTTTGCGTGATACAACTCCACCTTTTACACGTGGCATAATGAGTTCCTCCTTTGTTGTTACGAAAAATGTTTAGTGATTATTATAAGCTATATAACATATCTTTAATACGTTTGTAATCGCTATTAGATACAACAGCTGATTTAGCTAAGTGTTTCTTTTGTTTTGTTGTTTTGTTATGAGCTAAATGGCTTGTATAAGCGTGAGAACGTTTTAATTTTCCTGATCCTGTACGTTTAAAGCGTTTAGCAGCTCCACGATGAGATTTCATTTTTGGCATGGTAGAGTTCCTCCTTTATCTTTTCTACTTTTTCTTTGGTGCTAAAACGAGAAACATTGAGCGTCCGTCAAGTTTAGGATTTGATTCTAAATCCGCAATCTCAGCGCACCCCTCAGCAAAGCGAGTTAAAACGTTACGTCCAAATTCCGTGTGTGCGATTTCTCGTCCTTTAAAACGTACACTTACTTTAACTTTATCACCTTTTGCAAGGAATTTTTGTGCATTTTTCAACTTTGTATTAAAGTCGTGTTGCTCAATGTTAGGACTTAAACGAACTTCTTTTAAACTCACAGTCGTTTGGTTTTTACGAGCCTCACGAGCGTGACGTTGTTGTTCGTAACGGTATTTACCATAATCCATAATACGACAAACAATTGGGTTAGCTTGTGGTGCAACACATACTAAATCTAAGTTTTTCTCAGAAGCAGCACGTAATGCATCTTTACGTTGCATTAATCCTAATTGCTCACGATTCGGACCAATCACTAACATTTCCTTTGCACGGATATCTTCATTGATTAAGCTCTCGTTTTTTACATTTTTCTTGCTAATGATGAGCACCTCCAATTTTATAGAACATTCATGGAAAAAAAGAAAAACGCAAGCACTATAACCTAAGATAAAGCGCCCACGTTTAAATCACAATCACGTAACATCGTAACGATGTGACCTTGAACCTATCAACTGAAGCTGATCAGGTGAGAAGTGGGTACTTCTTCTTTCCACATGATATTCACATTTATTAATTTTAACACCTCAATTAGTTTATGTCAACTAGGTATTAAATATTCTTCAATTTTTTTAGATTATCATCATTTAACAATGGACTTTGCATTAATAGCTGTAAAGCTTCATCATTAATGATTTGATCCTCGATTAGTTTACCATACGTTCCGTTACAAAGCAACTCTTTATAATAAGAATTAAAAATTTCCAATGTTAACACATCTTCGTCAATATACCTCTTCATTTGTCTTAAATGTTTACTCATACTTATTTTATCAATAGTTTCATAATCAAAAAACTTTAAATACGCAGTTGGTGTTGCAAATAACGGTGTTATCATTTCAAAGGAAGACTGAATCTTCACTCGCTTCGCAGGTTCTTGATCGATGTATTCCTTTAAATATTCAAAATCGACCTCATTATTAGCATATAACAACTCCATCTCATCCCCAAACAAACGCATTCCCTTTTGAACTTTATAATACGGTTCAGAAAGATCATCGACAAATGCCCCAATTACCGGATTAATGTGCAACAAAAGTTGGCTTACTGAATATTTTCCGACAACCCCAAACAAAGGAAAGGATAAAATAAAAAGAATGACTAAAAGATATGTATACGCATGTAAGGCACTTAAACATCCACTTAAAAGATGGTCCACCTTACGATCAAACTTAATTTGCGGACATAAATAGTTTTCCCATTCATAGTTCACTGAAAAAACATAGAGTAAACTTTTAAATACGGCAAATAGCAAAATAAATAAAATCATAAAAATAATAAACGGAAGCACGTATTGCTCATAAGGTTGAAGAACGTAACTAAAACTTTCCGGAATCCATGAAGAAAAATCAAAGGTTGAAAAAAAGCGATTCATCAGCATCGTGGTAATTCCAAAAGAAAGGACGCCAGCTAAAATCATCGATGCTAATTGCATTAACAAGTGAAGCAAATTCAAACGATACGAACGCTTATAATAGGTTGATACGATTAAATAAAAAACAGCAATGATTGCTAGATCTAAGATTAAACTTTTTATCACTTCTGTTACCCCCATCATGTAAGACTCTCTCAAACTATTCCTTACATTTTAAGCCATCACCCTTATATTTATGCCCATGAACGTTCCACTTTTTCAGCTAACAAAATCTCTTTCAACGACAAAAAAAACACTTAAACGCCATTAAGCCTTTAAGTGTTTTTTTATTTCATTACAGGGATTATCCCCTATCATCTTAATGATTATCCCTTCTAAATATCAATCGAAACCGATAAGATACGTTTTTTCATCACAATCTTCAAAGATAGCAAAAAGGCAAGATTCGTTCATCTTGCCCTTTTGGGTAATCTCTTAATCGTTTTAGTTTCTTTTTCACCTGCGCTATTTGTCAGAATCCTTTTTAATTAAATCCATCGAAATATCAACGAGTGTTGGCGTCCTACTATCCAAGCTTTCAAGGGTCGTCGTCCCTAGTTTACTAAAGTTGGCATCATAAACATCTAATTCTATGTTTTCTCCTTCGTAAAGACGATTTTCTAATAAGATGATTTGATTTTGAAAGTCAAATCCAGCCATCCGTTTATCCCCGTACAAAAACACTTCATAATTCGCATTCTCGATATCATTTAAGTCTATTTTTAATAGTAAATTATCCTCTTGATACAATCCCTTTTGATAGTCTGAGGCTTCCGACGATTTATTACAAAGAACCTCCAAAAACAATTCATCGTCACTAAGACTAAATCTAGAAGCCGGAACACATTGCTCGCGTTCTTTCGAGTCTGTTTCAGGATAGCTTACTTTCTTTTGAATAGTCAGATTCTCATCAACTTCCAAAATCATAAACGAGCCATTTTCCTCGTCAGTCCCAAATATAAACAACTTATTATTAGCGTGATAGAACTCAATAGGACCATCATTTATTCCGAGATTATCTCTAATATCGCAAGAATAAAGTAAATTAAATGATAAATCATAGACTAAAATTTTCTCCTCAATTATTAGATTGTCATCCTCATCTAATTCGGGAGAAGCTGTGTTAGCGTATAGAAAAATTTTATTATTAAACATGACACCATTTCTTATAGCCAGTTCACTTTCAAACTCCTTACAAACCCACTCATCTGCCAAATAGCACGCCCCAGAATTATATAACCCTTCCTCGGCGAATCCTCCATTCACGGTTAAAAAAAGCTGTTGAGAGAATGGATTAATCACATCATAAATTTTATTTAAGGTCGGTAGCGTTGTAATTTCTTTTGTGTCATAATCATAGAATGACGGCGTTTTGGCAATATAGCCATCAAAATACACTTGCTGACCGAGTTGTTTCAGGTAAGAATACTCAATTCCTGTTTCCACTGGAAACTCCTCATAGTTTTTTACCCTTCCTTGATCGTCCGTTGTCACTAAGACGGAGTTGTTATACGGATCTTGACTTACAATATATTTCGCACTAAACTCAGTGGCCGAATCCGATGGACCCCCCTGCTTCATCTGATGAAAGACATAGGAAGCAAGTACAATAAAAATAAGTAAGCCACCCAATTGTAACACTCTTTTTCTCATATTAATCCCCTTTTTTCATTATTTTACCTTCTGATAGAAAAATACATTATCATCCCATAAAATCTGATACGGAGTGACACCTACAATACCTGATGGAATCGGAAAGCTTGTTTTAGCATTCCCTACATTATAACCAGCCGCCAACCACGCCTTGTATACTAATTTTGAACAGTACCAAGCATTTGTGCTAGATAGTGTAGTTTTAATTGCATATGGTTTTCCTATTTGTTGCCTTGCATAATTCACAGCTGTTTTATACTTCGCTTGAGTTGCCCCGCCCACGTATAACTCATCCGTGTTATATTTTGCCCAAAACGACTTATATCTATTTTTACTAGCCACTCCGAAGTCTGGGTGCGCTTCGATCACATAATTGGTTGTAAAATCAGCAATACCCGCATGACCATGGTTCCACTCTACATATACCCCTCCTGTCTTAGGCCATCTCCACGAAAAGGTCTTATCCATACTAATTAAGATATCACCATAATTAGTCCAGTCTGCCCTAGCTGTATAATTTACACTATTAGGGACTAAGCTATCCTTTTTCATTTCTGTAATAGCATCAATCTCCTCTCTATTTAAATCCGCTATAACTTCTAAGACATTTCTAGTAGCATCTTACCTTTCATCCTCGGGTAACTTATCAATAATAGGTTGATTCAAATCCCTAATTTGTTGTGAATAGGTTTTTAAATCACTTGAACGCATAAGAAAATCTTCAGGCATTATTACCTCATAGTCTGATTTTGCAAAAACACCCTCTGCATTTGCTAATGACATACTTGTAGCCATAAATAGGCCAATAATAACTTTGCTAGTTACTTTCATATAAACTCTCATCTCCTTAATAGTTATTAAATTAATCCCCTATAAAATTTCAGATCAATTCCTCTACAATTTTACAAAAAAACTTTTTTCTGTCAATATACCACAAAAAAATACATTTATGGAATTTATGCTTTTAATAATATTTATGACAAATAATCCCTTTCTCTTTCAACGACAAAAAAACACTTAAACGCCATTAAGCCTTTAGGTGTTTTTTTATTTCATCACATGGATCAATTATTCAGGTAGATAATTTTTACGTTCTGCAATTTCATCTACTAAGAAATGGATAAATTCTTTTAATGGTAATGTTGTTGTTTTTTGTTCTCCAAAGCGGCGGAATGTCACTTCTTTATTCGCAACCTCTTTATCTCCTAAAACAATAGACATTGGAACCTTTTTAGTTTGTGATTCACGGATTTTATATCCCATTTTTTCTTCACGATCGTCTAATTCGAAGCGAACTTTATATTTACGTAACTCTTTCGCTACTTCTTGCGCATACTCTAAATGATATTGGTTATTTACTGGAATCACAGTGACTTGTGTTGGTGCTAACCATAATGGGAATGCCCCTTTATAAGTTTCAATTAAGTAGGCCATAAAACGTTCATATGTTCCGATTAATCCACGGTGCATAACGACAGGACGCACTTTTTCTCCTGTTTCAGAAACGTATGTTAAATCAAAACGTTCTGGTAATAAGAAGTCTAACTGAATAGTTGACATAGTGATATCATGTCCTAATGCTGTTTTAATTTGAATATCTAATTTAGGACCGTAGAAGGCTGCTTCTCCTTCCGCTTCAATAAACGGAATATTATTTTCAACTAATGTTTCACGTAACATTGATTCTGCTGTTTCCCACATTTGATCATCATCAAAATACTTTTCTTTATTTTGAGGGTCACGAAGTGACAGACGATAATAGTTAATTTCCACTCCGAAATCTTTGATTACTCGGTGAATTAACTCTAAGCAGCGTGAGAACTCTTCCTTAATTTGATCAGGACGAACAAATAAGTGAGAATCTGTTAATGTCATCGCACGAACACGTTCAAGACCTGTTAACGCACCTGAAGCTTCAAAACGGTGTTGAATAACTTGCTCAGCATAGCGAATTGGTAAATCACGATATGAACGTAATTTTGTTTTATAAACCATCATATGATGCGGACAAGACATTGGACGTAACACAAGCTCTTCATTATCCATCTCCATTGGAACAAACATATCTTCTTTATAGTGTGACCAGTGTCCTGATGTACGATATAAATCAACTGATCCAAGAACTGGTGTCGCTACGTGTTGATATCCGTATTCTTCCTCTAAATCGATAATGTAACGTTCAATTTGTTGGCGAACCTTCATTCCGTTTGGTAACCAAATAGGTAATCCCTGTCCAACTAATGGACTGAATGTAAATAATTCTAATTCACGTCCGATTTTTTTATGATCGCGCTCTTTACGCTCTTCTAAAATACGTAAATGTTCAGCTAATTGATCTTTCGTATTCGCAGCTGCCCCATAAATACGTGTTAACATTTTATTATCACTGTCTCCACGCCAATAAGCACCAGCCACATTTAATAATTTAAAGAATTTAATATCTTTTGTATTTGCAACGTGAACCCCACTACATAAGTCAGTGAAATCACCTTCTGAATAAGTAGTAATCACTTCGTTAGCTGGAATAGCGTCAATTAATTCTAATTTATATTCATCGTTTGCAAATAACGCTTTTGCTTCCTCACGGCTTAATTCATGACGAACGATGGGTAAGGCTTCAGACGAAATTTTGTGCATCATCTTTTCAATAGCTGCTAAATCCGCCTCTGTGATTTTTGCTTCTGTATCAATATCATAGTAGAACCCATCTTCAATCGCTGGACCTACCCCAAATTTTGCATCTGGATATAAACGTTTAACAGCTGCCGCCATTAAATGCGCCGCTGAATGGTTGATAATTTCCCATGCTTCCGGACGATCATTTGTAATTAATTCAATTTTGGCATCTGCTTCAATCGGACGAGTGAAGTCATATAAATGTCCGTTCACCTTTGCAGCCACGCATCGTTTACGTAATCCTGGTGAAATAGATTGTGCAATCGCCTCAGCGGTTACTCCTTTATCAAATTGTTTTACATTTCCATCAGGGAAAGTAATGTTAATCATAATATTTCCTCCTTTTTGTATCTTTTGATAACGGGAGCGATTATTTTGACAATAAAAAAAATCGCTCCTAATCTTTACAAGTAGGAACGATTAAAATCGCGGTACCATCCTAATTCCGATAAGAAAATTCTTATCAGCAACTTAATTTCGCTTTAACGCAGCAAACGGGAATCTTTTTCAAGTCCAGTTCAAAGGGAGTAATTTAATAAGCGTTCTTAGTAACCTTTCAGCTAATAGTCACTTCTCTAAAAAGACGTTTTTATTAAACCGTATCCTTTTCAAAACCTTTAATATTTATTTATATTATATCACTGAGTCATATTATAATGCATGATTTTTTTAAAATCAAGAAAAAATCTGATGATTTCATCGTTTTTGTCGATAGTTTGTTCCTGCAATTTTAACGGGGACGGTTAAGGCCTTAATTCGTTCTAACACACGTGCTCCTTTAATCTCTTCGACTTCACCTTTTTGCGTATATGAATAGTGATGCTGCAATTGTTGATAGTCTAGATTAGAACTAAAGAAGGTTGGTAGCCCCTGATGCATGCGATAATTCAAAATGCGTCCAAGGACTTCATCCCTCATCCAACTCGTCATTGACTCACTTCCAATATCATCAAGCATGAGAACCTCAATCTCTTTGAGTTGCTCAATCTTATCGTAAGCACCATTCGTTTCACTATTAAAGCCTGATTTAATTTCAGCAATAAGTTCCGGAAAGTAAACGAGCCCACAAACAATTCCTCGTTGCGATAAAATATTAGCTATTGCACTTAACATATACGTTTTTCCTGTCCCAAACGGTCCATATAAATAAAGACCTCTTCCCTTTTTGGTCGACATATATTCGTTAATAAATAACGTCGCTTTTTCATAAAATTCCACCCGTTCAGGGTCCATAATAAATCTTTCGAAATTAGCGTTTAAAATGTCTGATGGCATATGAAAACTTTTAATATTTTCTAAATGACGTTGATTTAAAGCATATTGGCACGGCGTATATGACACCTTTAACTGTTTATGGACCGGCTTTAACATCGGATAATGCCCCTTTACCGGTTGGCAACAGTGATCAATCCCTTTACATCCCTGACACTTCTCTTTATTTCTTAAAAACTCATCTAAATCAGAAATATAACTCGAAATTAATGAAAGTTCAATTTCATCGCCATACTGGCTTAACGCTTCTTTAATCGATGGATCATCAATAATTTCACGATAGGCCTCCTGAGCATTTTTAGGTTTTGCCATTAACTCCCCAATCCGTTGCATCTTGCTCACCCTTTCTTATTTAAAAGTTGATTTTGTAATTCTTTCATACGTTCAATTTTTTGAAGGTCATCATCTGACAATGATTTTTTGTCTTCCTGAGTGGCCCCCTGCTCTTTTAACCAATCTGGAACTTGCTCTTTTCTAACGACACGCGTTGGTTTTGCATAAACTTTATTCGCGGCCGGAACAGTTTTTTCAAGTTCCCTTTTATGTTTCGCCTTCAACGTTGCCTTAACTTGAGCAATCGCCTTTTCCGTCGTGTCAATTTCCTTACGTTGCCACTCACCTGCAATTTTTTCCACGAGTTGTTTTGGCAAACGACCATCTGAAATATTTAGCACATAGTCAATTAAAACATTGACGACCCCGGCAGCCATCTGTTGATCAACGACTAACCATTCAACTAATTGGCGGTCCGCTGGAACGGGTTCCTTCTGATGTTGCTTAAAGCGTAAAAATTCTAGTGGATGTTGAGAAAGAACAAGCAAGAGTTGCTTTTCCTTAGACAATTGCTCTTGTTCCGGGGTGTGTGATAAATTTTCGGGATTCACTTGAGGAACCTCTACAACTTCTACAGGTTTCCCCTTATTTAAAAACTGAAAATACTGTTTAGCTTGTTTTCTAAAAAGCTCTAAGTTAACAAAGCCATCTGTATCTAAAGCATCAAAAATAAGTCTTGCCAACTCGTGCTCATCTAATTTATATAAAAATGCAATTCGATTAATTTGATCGAGTAACTTTTGAGAAACCATTGTCTCATCCATCCCAAATTGGTGCAACAAAGAAAATAACAGCTCTTTATCAAAGGATAATTCTAGCGTGACCCCTTTTTTATCCGTTTGATTGGTAGGGAGCGGACTCGCCTGTAGCATAGCTGACGAACGCATTAAAATAGTTGTATCAAATACCTCGTTAAATGGCTTAGAGATATTTTCTCCTTCTATTTCAGGCACTTCTTCGGCAAAGAGCCGTTTTAATTGTTGATACTCAGGATGCCCCACCTTTAAGTTAAGAAAAACATTAATGATCCCGTCATTAAAAAATTCCTTCGCTTGCATCGGCTTCCTTACAGAATAAGCGAGCGTCCCATCTCCTTTATGACAATACACCTGGATCAGTCCGACCGCTTCTAATTTATGCCTAAACTCAATTAAATCATCCATCGAAATATTTAACATCTGTAATAAAAAATGGTGGGCATACTCCTCCCCTTGTCCTCGTGTAGCTAACGTATTTAAAGTTAAATAAAAACTAGTTGCCACAGGACCGATGAGGGGTTGGTAAAGTAAAATTAAAATTTGTAACTCTTCCGTCGTTACCCGCTGCATCCCATACAATTTAAACTTCGTATTTGGTTTAACACCTTGTGTTGACACCGCAAACACTCCTTCTATCTAAACAGAAATATCTTCTTAATTTCCCCCCCTCACCTCAAATAATAGCACCTCTTTTTAGGCCAACAAAAAAAGGGGTGCTTGCGCTAAGGGGGCTTCTCATCATACATCAGGAAACCCATCACTAACTAGGGCGTTTAATACGTTCGATCTAAGAATGTGATAGCGACTAAAAGTGGTCGCGCGAAAAAATTTGACTTTCAAAAACGCCACCGAGTGTGACCTCTTTAAAACAACGAAATCGCGCATCAGCACGTTAAATTTTCCAACCGAAAAAGCCACGAACCTCTCTTCAACTAGCGCCATCAAACACCCAAATTAACCGCACCATCCTTTTTGTGAGGGGCTCCCACTTCATCATTATTTCTCCATTCTATCTCTCACTTTAATCCATCACGACTCACAACCATCCAAAAATTAAGGCAAGTGGGCACGCCCACCTCTTAAAACACCTGACAAGCCCGTTCCCATAACACTTCAAATAAATGATCAAATTGTTCTCTAAGTTGTCCCATGGTTCCATTATTAATCAACACGTAATCAGCACGTGCTCTTTTCTCATCTAAAGACATCTGAGAATTCATTTTAGCTAACGCATACTCCCGATCAATTTGATCCCGCTTCATCAATCGTTGAAGTTGAACATCAGGCGAAACATAAACAACAACCGTACGGTCTACTAACGCTTCAAAACGACTTTCAAAAAGCAAAGGGATATCTAATACAACAAGTCCCTCGCCCACTTTTTTTAACCGCTCAATCTCTTCTTCTAATTTTGCTTGGACAAGCGGATGAATCATCGCATTTAAACGCTCCTTCGCCTCATGATCATAAAAAACTATTTTTCCTAAAACGTCTCGTACAAGTTCTCCGTTTTCGTTTACAATAGACGCCCCGAACTCCTCCGCTAATTTTAAGACAAGCGGACTATTCGGACGTTGTAAATTTTTCACTATTTGGTCAGCGTCCAATACAACGATTCCTTTTTGTAAAAACCATGAAGATATTGTACTTTTTCCCGACGAGATTCCTCCCGTTAATCCAACGACTAACATTAATTACTACTGCTACTTAAAACATCGACAAAAAATAGATCGCAAAAAAGTTTCACTCGTTTAGCGCGTCTAATGAGAGCAATTTAACCTGACTGCTTCCATTCCA
Organism: Turicibacter faecis; assembly: GCF_037076425.1. Taxonomy (NCBI): domain Bacteria; kingdom Bacillati; phylum Bacillota; class Erysipelotrichia; order Erysipelotrichales; family Turicibacteraceae; genus Turicibacter; species Turicibacter faecis. The sequence goes on from NZ_AP028127.1 coordinate 1,700,474, forward strand.
TCAGACACCCGCGCTTCCTCCTCATCTCTTTAACGTTTTACCATAAACATTAATCTTATTTAATAAAAGTTGTAACGCCCCTGTTCACGACGTCGGGTTGACGATGAGTGAGTCCCTTATAAAACCTTATCACCTCTCGCGATTAGTTCACTACATTTTGTCTCGTAGCAGTCCCTCCTCTCTTTTTAAAAGTTCCTAGTGGCTTAGGCCTCTCACTTAAATAGCTACCACTTCTTTTTAACGACACCCATTAATCCGTTGATGAACCACGTTCGTTTTCCTTTATATTCAAACGCTGACAGTTCGGACAAAGATAAGTTCCCCGACCACCAACTTTGATTTTCTCAATTTCACTTTGACAGGTTGGACAAGCCTCACCTTGCCGTTGATGAACGAGTAATTCGTTTTGAAAAGAGCCAAGCACCCCATGAGAGGAACTAAATGTCCGAATCGTCGTCCCGCCTAATTCAATGGCACGCGCCAAAACCTGCACCGTATATTTTACCACATTCTCCAAATCTCTGTCCCCTAAATCCGAACTTGGTGTTAAAGGATGTAATCGCGCACGGTAAAGCACTTCATCAACGTAAATATTACCTAATCCGCAGACGACGCTTTGATCAAGAAGCAAACTTTTGATAGGTTTCTTTTTATTTTTTAACTTTTCTTTTAAGTAAGGAGGGGTAAACTGCGAAGAAAAAGGCTCTACTCCTAACACTTTAAATGGAGGGGTTTCCTCTAAATTGATGGACCGATCGTACAAGTGATATGTTCCAAATTTACGCGTATCCTGATAAAGCAATCGTTCGCCTCCATCCAACGTCATGACTACATGGACATGTGGATTCAACTCAAAATCTGGCTGAACAACAAAATACTTTCCTTCCATTCTAAGGTGTGAAAGCAACACATAATCATCCAAATAAAAAACAAGATATTTTCCACGCCTTTTAATCTGTTGAATGGTTTGACCCGTTAACTTGTTTTTAAATTCTTCTACCTCCATATTTTTAACCATCGGCTCATATTTCACTTCAACTCCCTGTATTTGTCTCCCTTTTACTTGTTGACAAAGGGCATTCTTTACATTTTCAACCTCAGGTAATTCTGGCATGTGTTCCACCTTCTTTCTTAACAACCCCTTTAGCTGTTCAATCATGTGCTACCCGGCAAGGAGCGCCTGCATTGAATGGGTCCCTATCGGGCATAACTTCCATTTTTATTCGTCATGGGATGCAGACGTGACTGCTTCGCATTTTTAAACTCCAATAACCCCTTGTCTTCCCTCTCCTTATTTCCAAGGAAAATACGTTAACTTCTAAAAAGGGCACTCGCCTCTCGTGCCCCTTTCATCATTATTTTGCATCATACCAGGTTGGACCATACGAATAATCGGCTTTTAATGGAACCTTTAATTCAACAACGTCCTCCATCGTTTTTGTCACTAACTCAATCATCAATTCCAATTCATTCTCAGGAACTTCAAATATTAACTCATCGTGTACCTGTAATAACAAACGTGACTGTACCTTTTTTTCCTGCATCATACGGGACACGTCGATCATTGCCTTTTTGATGATATCCGCTGCTGTCCCTTGAATCGGTGCATTCATCGCTGTTCTTTCTCCAAATTGTCGAATCGCATAGTTTTTTTGCGTTAGCTCTGGAATATAGCGTCGACGATTAAACAACGTCGAAACATAGCCATTATATTTAGCTTCCTTGACAATATCCTCCATATACTGGTGAATGCCCGAATACGTTTCTAAATAATGATCAATATATTTTTTCGCCTCTTTTTGAGTGATATTTAAATTTTCAGATAAACCAAAAGCACTCATTCCATAAATAATTCCAAAGTTAATAGCCTTTGCAGAGCGTCTTAAATCTGACGTCATCTCTTCCTCTGACACTTTAAAAACGTCCATTGCTGTTTTCTTATGAATGTCGTCCCCCTGTTTAAAGGCCTCAATTAATGACTCTGTATTTGAAATATGAGCCAAAATACGAAGCTCGATTTGTGAGTAATCGGCCCCTAAAATCAACCAACCTTCTTGACTTGGGACAAACGCTTTTCGAATCATTCTTCCCTCTTCTAAACGAATAGGAATATTTTGTAAATTAGGTTCGACCGATGACAATCGACCTGTTTGGGTTAACGCTTGATTAAAAATGGTGTGAACCTTCCCATCGTCATAACACGCCTTTTTTAAACCTTCAATATACGTAGAATATAATTTACTCAATGTTCGATACTCCATGATTAAATGAATAATCGGATGTTCATCACACAATTTTTCTAGAACATCGGCATTCGTTGAGTAACCCGTCTTCGTTTTTTTAATCACCGGCAATGATAACTTTTCAAATAGTACCTCTCCTAGTTGTTTAGGGGAATTAATATTAAACGACATTCCTGCCTGTTCAAAGATAGACGATTCGAGCGCTACAAGGCGAGACTTCAACGTTTCTCCCATCTCCTCCAAACCATTTAAATCAAGTGCCATTCCGTTAAACTCCATCGTTGCTAAAACATCGGCCAATGGCATTTCCATCTCTTCAAATAGTTCTAGTTGCCCCTGTTCACGCAGTTGCTCAAGAATTTGATTTTTTAGCTTAAAGACTGCCGTTGCAATATCGATTGCGTAACGCGCAACCTTTTCTGGTGCGGCAACGGCCCGCTTAGCCCCTTTCCCGTAAACCTCTTCATCGTATGATACCCCATCATAATCATAATGCATAACAACCTTTTTAAATTCTCGACTACCATTCGTTGGGTTAAGAATATACGTCGCTAATAATAAATCAAAATCAACCCCTTCTAATGGTAAGCCTTCCCACATGAGTGCAACACGTGAGCGTTTCACGTCAAAAATAGACTTCTTATACGTCGAACAACTTAAAAATGAAAGGAACGCCTCACTCTTTTTCGCAAGTTCAAATGGAGCATAATAAGCCTCTTCTTGATTAACAACTGCTATTCCTAAAATCGTGCCTCGATGATAATTTTCCTCGAAGACCTCTACGTGAATAGCACTATCTTGATAAGTTAACTGATCCAACTCTTGTTCACTTTGAATGATTCGAATAGGGAGCTGTGGTTTTGATTCTTTTGACTCCTCCATTTTTATCTTCTTCAAAAAGGCATTAAACTCCATTTCCTTAAAGAAGGCCATCAATTCTTCGACATGGGGTCCCTCATAACGTAAATCATCAAAGGTTAGTGGAAGCGGGACTTCCTTATGAATAGTCGCCATTCGTTTACATAATATGGCCTGTTCAACGTTTGCCTCTACCTTTTCTCGCATTTTACCTTTTAACTCATCTGTATGTGCCACTAGATTTTCAACCGTTGTAAATTGTTTTAATAATTTAATCGCGGTCTTCTCACCCACTCCAGGAATTCCTGGTAAATTATCCGAAGGGTCCCCCATCAACCCTTTTAAATCTACAATTTGCTGAGGAGACACTTCATATTTTGCAAAAACTGCGGCCTCATCAAACGACTCAATGTCTGTCACACCTTTACGTGTAATATGAACAATCGTTTTCTCGTCGACCATTTGCAGTAAATCTTTATCCCCCGTAATAATATGCACCTTGTCAAAATTATCACCTTTCGCCTGCGTTGATAAGGTTCCAATAATATCATCGGCTTCATAAGTTGCTAACTCTAACCGCTTAACCCCTAAAAGGTCTAAATATTTTTTAATCAAATTAATTTGTGAACGCATCTCATCTGGCATCGGTTTGCGTCCATCTTTATAACTTTCTAAAAATTCATGTCTAAATGTCGTCTTACCAGCATCAAAGGCGACCAACATATGCGTATGGTTATAATCATCTAACACCTTATTCATCATATTTACAAATCCGTATAAAGCGTTTGTAAATATTCCTGTACTTGTTTTCATGAGGTTCCCGCTATATGCCGTCGCATAATAGGCGCGATACATCAAACTATTTCCATCGATTAAAACTAACGTATTCATTGCATCAATCCTTATCCATAGCATATTTTTATGCCTTACTTACTATACTGTACTATTATTTTAGCACATCAAAGCAGTTTAAAACATATTTTTACAAGGATGGTGTCAAGATGAAACAAAAAATGAATTCAATCACTTCACAACTCTTTTTATTTTTCAACATTACGCTCCTCTTCACTTTTCCATTAACCCAACAATCCCCTTTAATCGTGCGACTTTTCTCAGGACACACCCTGCTTTTAACTCAATTGATTCCTGCATTCAGTTACCTTCTAATCCTAGGCGTTAGCTTCGGAGTAGAGAAAACGGAGTATCTTAACGTCATCCGAATGTTATGTACCCTATTTTGCATTTATCACCTCGTTCAATTGTTCTGCTAACGACGAATATCCATCTATTTCTATAAAAAAACGACAGCCTTTATATGATATAATAGCTTATATAAACAGTTATTTTGGTAAAGGATGAAATATGATGAAAAAAATCCAGGTCTATCTACTCACCATCACAGTCATTGTGATTTCACTCTTCGTGTATTTTATGTTAAATTTCAAGCAAGGCATTCATATCGAAGAGACCATGATTACCCACTCAACCATTCCAGCACGTTTTAGTGGGACGCGTTTAATTCAATTGAGTGACACTAAAATCAAAACACAAAAAGACCTTTCACTTTTAAAAAAGACCGTGGAAGAAATAAATAAACTTGAGGCAGATATTGTCGTCTTCACGGGGGACTTATTCGAAAAAGGAGCCATCTCTTCTGACTTATCTAAACAGGTAAAAAAAACTTTATCTGAGCTCAATCCCTCGCTTGCAAAGGTTGCCGTTTTAGGCGATACCGATTTAAAACAAAAAAAAGAAATTACAAAAATTTTAACGGAATCGTCATTTAAAATCCTTCGCAATGAATCCATTGAACTTTATAACGGAAGTAGCGAGGGCATCCAATTAATTGGGATTGACTCTTTGTCAACGACACCCGATTTAACACATATTCTTGAAAAGGAGTCCTCTTCAGAAATGTTCCAAATTCTCCTTCTTCATGAACCCACACTTGCAGCTAAGGTCACTGACTATCCAATTAATCTCCAACTTTCAGGTCACTGCCAAGGAAATTCAACTAAAAATGGTTGCACACAGTTTTATAACGGAACTTATCCTTTTGCAGATCAACTCATTTTAAATGTTAATCCGGGTCTTAAAGAAAGAAAAGGTATTTTTTCTTTCTTCTCCCGACCAACGATTCATTCTTTTTTACTCATTCAATCTTAATAGTGGGGCAAACAACTCTTTCGTTGCATATGATAACGTAGGACTGCAAGATAAAGGAGGAGTTTAAATTGATGCCAGTAAATTATCATAACGGGGTTCCAGTCCAAGTCCCTTATCGATCAACAGCACCACTTACTCAACAAGTCCCTAATCTCTCAATGATGCCTGAAGTAGGACAGGATGAGCGATGGGGATTCTTACCTTTTGTTGGAGGGTTAGCTTTAGGAGGATTACTATTTAATGGATGGGGAGGACGCCCTTGTTGTGGAGGCGGTGGATATTCTTATCCTGCGTACCAACCAGTTTACTACCAACAACCGGTTTATTATCAACAACCCGTTGTCTATCCTGCCTACCAACAACAGCAACAACAAGCGCAAAATGGATACTATGGACCTTACAATCCCGTGATGCCAAGTGAAACGACGATACTAGAAAGTAATAAATACTATTTATCATAAAAAAAACAGCTCAATTAAGAGCTGTTTTTTTGTTTTCCTCCTAAGAGAAAAACATGATAATTAAAGATCCCCAAACAGTTAACAAAATATTTCCGATTGCATAAGGAATCGTATAACCTAATACGGGGGCATTACTATTGGCCTTTTCACATAATCCCCCTAATGCTGCCGTAGTCGTTAAGGCACCTGCCGTCGCCCCTAAAATGACGGGTGGAGAAAATTTAAACACATATTTTCCTAATAAAATACCAAATAATGAGGATACAGCTGTCACAATAAGTCCCGCTAAAAAGAAAATCAATCCCGAACTTTGTAACCCTTCAATAAATCCTGGTCCAGAGTTAATTCCAACAACCGCGACGAAAACAGCCAATCCTACGTTGCTTAAAAACCATGTGGCAGCCGGTGGAATTTGTCCCATCGTCGGCTTCCGTGAATGAAGATAACCACAAAGTAACCCCATGATTAATACACCACCACTTGTTGAAAGCGTAATCCCAATCTTACCAATCATTAACGCCGGTATTCCAATCAGACCACCTAAAACAATCCCAAGTCCCATAAAAGTTACATCGGTTTCATCTGTCTTTACAACTTTTTTCCCAACAAACGGAAGAACTGATTCTACACAACTCGTCGGCCCTTCTAAGCAGAGGACATCCTGTTTACCAACAACTGTTCCTTGATGGTAATGAATGAACTCCCCGTGGCGTTTAAGTTTTGAGACTAATACACCCTTCTGCAAGGCCTCTTTTTGAATTTCCTTCATCGTTTTTCCACATGAATCTGATTGACCTATATAAACCTCTACAGTGTCAGATTTCAGCTCTTCTAAGCGATGATCAAAAATTTCTTTTCCTAAGCCTCTCCATTCAACCTGTGCGGCATCCTTCCCTTTAAAGGCAATCGCCAAGCAATCATTTGCTGCTAAAACCATCTCTTTAGCCGGAAAAATAAACGAGTGATGACGTTTTGGGTTCATGACATACAAACTGACATCAATTTCGTCATCCAATGGCCATTCAAGATCAGCGACAGTCTTTCCAACCCATTTTTCGTCGACTTCATAAAGACGATAAGATACCTCACCCGTTTGCACGCCATCGCCTACTGACTTCTCTTCCATTTTAGCTTGTTGGTCAAGCTCTAAACACGCCTTCTCCAAATCAATTTTTAAAATTTTAGGACCAAATGTCGTGAGAATAAACGTACATCCGATGGTTCCAAAAATATAAGTAACAGCATACCCTACAGGAACAAAATCCATCATCATTTTTTGATTAGAAACATCTAATCTTGAAAGGGCATCTTGAGCCACACCAATCACCGAGGATTGTGTTAACGCCCCTGCTAAGAGTCCCGAGGCCTGTCCAGCATTAAAATTCATTAACTTTCCAATCGTAATCGTAAAGATAAATCCAAAAAGGCAAACCATGCAGGCGAAAAGAACTTGAGAAAATCCTTCCTTCTTTAAGCTTTTAAAAAACTGTGGGCCCGCATTATAACCTAGCGCAAATAAAAACAGTAAGAAGAAAATAGACTTGACCGTATTATCTACCGTAATCCCCAATTGACCTACTAATACACCAGTCATTAAAACTCCTGGAACCGTTCCAACTTTAAATGAACCAAAACGAATTTTTCCAACCTGATAGCCAAAAGCTAACGTTAAAAACAGTGTTAATTCCGGATATGTCCTCAATACCTCGATTAACCATAACATATTAGTCACCCCATCACACATTTTTTAAGATTACAATTCCTATAGCAGATTAAATTCAAAAATACGATTTCGTTATTTTTAAGAACCTCTTTGCGATGAACCAAGTAACCTTCTAGACATTCATTTTTATTATAAATGGTATTAACATAAAATTAAAGAATATTTATCCAAATTTCTATCCTATCTTTTATATTTCTACATCATGCTATAAAATTCACCCTTATCCCCATTAAAAAGGTTACCCCGTATAAACAGGGTAACCTTTTTAGCTCTATTTTTTAAAGATGTAATCAAAAACTCCTTTATTAGCAATCGCTTCATAATATTCTGCCTTTACGCTATAATACGCTTCAACATTTTGAACATATTCATGATGTGTAGTAGCTAATTGTGAAAACAATTGATTAAGTTGTTGAAAGTATCGAACCGTCTCACTGACTTTAGAATGATAAAACATTTCTTGAAGTGATTCTAACTTATTCATTAACTCGTCAATTTCTCCATTTAGTAACGTTAAACTTTCTATCCGCTTTTGTTGATTTTCTGATAATTGTTTTCCTAACGTCGAAAGGGGCTTAGATAACTTTGATGAAACGGAGTTGATATGATTAAATTTCACCTTAACTAGCCTTTCATTCATCGCATCAATAACGTCATCTCTATATGCCTTTAATTCGGCGTACTGCGCGTTAAACGTGGAAAATAACTCATCCATATCTTCCTCTCCATCGTATGTACGGCCAATTTCAATAATCTGTGACGTTGTCTTATTTAGTTCATTTAATATCTCCTCTATCGTTTGGGGGGATTTTTTTTCAAGAGAGATTATTTCTTCATCTATGCGTTGATAAAATTGTAACACCTCAATTTCAGGGAATTTATAGGTCATTGCAAAGTAGATTCCCATCGCAACGATTCCCCCTAAGGCTATCCAAAATAAACTAACTTTCTTCATCCAATCACTCTCCCCCTATATTTCATCGCTACCTACTAAATTTTTAACGATATGATAATCTGGATTGTAGGGTAAAAATTCATACCCTAGCTCCATATAATACTCAATCACTTTCGGTAACACCTCTACCGTTATATCTTTTTCATGAAATAAAACAATTGTATTTTTAGGATAATTCCAAAGGTTCATGCAATATTCAATATTTTTCATAATCCCTGTGACGGTAGCTCCTGACTCCCAGTCTAGTGAGTCCACATCCCAATCCCAACATTTTATTTTTGCCTCCTTTAACGCCTCGATATGACCGGCATTAAACGTTCCACCACTCCCATATGGGGCACGGCACAGTTGACTCATAAAACCGCCCGTCACTTCCTTAATAAGCTGCTGTTCCTCTAATAGCTCCCCGACGAAATTTTCCCCACCTTTTTCTTTATCATATAAGTAGGAATAATTATGGGACATTGAATGCATTCCAATGTAATGACCGGTATCTGCCATTCTCTTCAAAACCTCATTTGATTTACTATAGCCCTCAATCGCTGAACCTAACACAAAAAAAGTTCCTTTAACGTCATATTGATCAAGAACATCCAATATTTTATCGGCGTTCTTGCTCGGTCCATCGTCAAATGTTAAATAAACAAACTTCGCTTCCTTGTTATGCCAACTCTCAATAGGCGGTATATCCTCAAATGTCAACTCCCCTTTGTTCTGCGTCAGAATACTTAAGTGATGAACCTGATAAAAAAGATTAAAGAATAACCCTCCGACCAACATGATAAATCCTATTAAAATAATAGTAATGTAACCCCTCGGATTCGTCCGTCCCCTTTTCAATCGGTTCTTACCCAACTCATACGTTTGCCTTGCCACTCCATTCCCTCCATTCATTCAATTTCTTTATCTCTATACTACTCTTTCCCCTGCCTGATTTCAATAAATTACTTTATTTTTCAAAAATAAACAATTTATCATCGTTTAGCTTTCCTTTTTTATCTCCATAATAGTGTTATCTAGTTGAGTCCACAATCAAATTCATCTCCCTCACAATATGGCATAAAGACATATCCTAACTCTCTATAATAATTGAAGACCTGTGGTAAAGTTTCTAAAGTTAATTTCTTTTCGTGAAATAGTAAAACAACTTCATCAGGGTAATGTGCCATCTCTAAATCTTTCACGACTTGATCCATAATTTCACTCGAACTTGACTTAGCCCAGTCTAACGAGTCAACATTCCAATCCACGCAGTTAAGTCCAGCATCTTTTATAGCCTGGTAGTGTGCCTTCGTAAAATGACCTCTACCTCCGTAAGGTGGGCGACAAAGATTACTTTCAAATCCGGTTAATTCCTTAACCTTTCCTCTTACTTCTAACATTTCATTAACAAAGTTATGAGCCGCATCTGGTGAATTATATAATTTATCTAAATCGTGAGTCATACTATGTAATCCTATATAATGACCATGATCTAAAATTTCATTCAAAATTTCCCCCGAATGAGGGATATTATTAATACTTTCACCGATGACAAAAAATACGGCAGGAACCTGTTCTCTTTCTAATAAATCTAATATTTCTTTTGTATACTTAGACGGACCATCATCAAATGTTAAATATGCAACTTTATCAGGTTTAGGTTCATGATAAATAAAATGGTCAATGCGATCCTCAACAGTAGCCGATTTAACGGTAGGACAACAAACCGATAATAAACAACTTAAGAAAGAGAAAAACAAAAAAAGATGCAGTTTATTATTAGTCAATAGCTTTCTCATTATATCAACTCTTTTCATTAAACTTCTTTTTTAGTATGGACGAGTTCTATTTAAATTATATCCTTATTCCAATAAAAAAAGTGTGAAGAGAAAATCTTCACACTTAATTAATTATTTTTGGATATTTTCAACTAATTCGATAACTTCTTCTACTGTTGATTTGTTTAACGCTTCAGCAGCTAATTCTGCCATTTCAGCTTTTGATAATTTACTGATTAATGAACGAGCAGGTAAGATAGAAGTTGCAGACATTGAGAACTCATCTAATCCTAATCCTAATAATAATGGAATAGCAGTTTGATCTCCGGCCATTTCACCGCACATTCCAGTCCATTTACCTTCCTTATGCGCTGCATCAATAACCATTTTTACTAAGCGTAAAATACTTGGGTTATATGGTTGGTATAAGTATGATACTTTTTCGTTCATACGGTCAGCTGCCATTGTGTATTGAATTAAATCGTTTGTTCCGATTGAGAAGAAGTCTACTTCTTTTGCGAATTGATCAGCTAATACAGCTGCAGATGGAATTTCAACCATCATTCCCACTTCAATCTCATCAGAAACTGTTACACCTTCTGAAACTAATTTCGCTTTTTCTTCTAATAATAAAGCTTTAGCTGCACGGAATTCATTTAATGTTGCAATCATTGGGAACATGATACGTAATTTACCGTAAGCACTTGCACGTAATAAAGCACGTAATTGTGTACGGAATAAATCTGTATCATCTAAACATAAACGAACCGCACGGTAACCTAAGAATGGGTTCATTTCTTTTGGTAAGTGTAAGTAAGGTAATTCTTTATCTCCACCGATATCTAACGTACGAACAACAACAGGTTTTTCTCCCATCGCTTCTAATACTGCTTTATAAGCTTCAAATTGTTCTTCTTCAGTTGGGAAGTTGTCACGTCCCATATATAAGAATTCTGTACGGTATAATCCAACAGCTTCTCCACCGTTACCTAAAACACCTTCTACATCGTTTGGTGTTCCGATATTCGCTGCTAACTCTACGTGTTGTCCATCTTTAGAAACCGTTTTCTCATTTTTTAACTTCGCCCATTCAGCTTTTTGAGCTTCGTATGCTTTCGCTACTTCTTCATAATGAGAAACTTGATCAGCAGATGGATTAATAATAACGTTTCCTTCTAATCCGTCTAAGATAATCATATCTCCATCTTTAACGTCTTCTAAGATTGTTTTCGTTCCAACTACAGCCGGAATTTCTAAAGAGCGAGCCATAATCGCTGAGTGAGACGTGCGTCCTCCGATATTAGTCGCAAATCCTTTTACAAAGTTACGGTCTAATTGAGCTGTATCAGATGGCGTTAAATCTTCCGCAATGATAACAACTTGTTCATCGATTGTACTTGGATCGTTAACTTTAACCCCTAATAAGTGTGCTAAAATACGTTTTTTGATATCTTTGATATCAGCTGCACGTTCACGGAAATATTCATTATCCATGCTTTCAAACATCGTAATAAACATTGTTGAAACTTCATCAAATGCATAAGAAGCGTTTACGCTTTCTGCTTTGATTTTATCCGTCGTTTGACTTAATAATTCAGGATCGTTCGCCATATTGATATGTGCATCAAATACAGCTGCCTCTTCCTCACTTAAATTTTGTGCTGCTTTAACTTTAATTTTTTGTAACTCTTCAGTCGTTTTAACTAATGCTTCTTTGTATAAGTTAATTTCTGCTTCTACATCTGCAATTGTAGATTTAACCACAGTTAATTCTGGTTCAATTAATTTAAATGCCTTCGCAATGGCAATACCATTAGATGCTGCAATACCTTTAATATTCACAATGCTACCCCTTTCATTTTTCAATGATATATACTTAATTATTATATCAGATAAAATTAGTTTCACAATAGCCTTTTCTATGTAAACTGTTACATATGTTATTATGTCGCATTTTCACCTGATAGGAGATAAATAAAAAGTACTGGTTATCCAGTACTTTTTATTCTATTTTAGATAATTATTTACCTAATCCTTGAGTTGTAATTGTTTCTGTTAATGCAGTGATTGCCTCTTCAGCATCTGCACCTTCAGCAGAAATTGTAATTTCAGCTCCTTGTTGGATTCCTAAAGACATAACACCCATGATTGATTTTAAGTTAACTTTTTTGTCACGGTATGTTAATGAGATTTCTGCGCTGTATTTGCTAGCTGTATTTACTAATACTGTAGCAGGACGAGCATGTAATCCAGTTTCATCTGTAATTGTAAAGATTTTTTCCATCAATAATCGCTCCTCTTTTAATTAAATTAGTTTCAACGTTATTGTAACGTGCGACTTTTAAAAAATCAAGTTCTATAACAATGAAATTTATTTGATTTCTAAAATGCTAACTTCACCATGTGTAACAGGTCCAGTTTTCTTTAAGTCAATGACTTTTTCACCTAAGTTAGTGAAAACAACTGGTGTTACTAATGATGGCACTTTAGGACGAACAGCATCAAGATCAACTGATAATAATAATGTATCAGGCGTTACTGTATCTCCCTCAGCAACGTGAGCTGTAAATCCTTCACCTTTTAATGCAACAGTATCCATTCCAAAATGGATTAAGATTTCATGTCCGTCATTAGATTCTAACGCTACGGCATGTTTTGTTGGGAAAACGTTTAATACTTTACCTGAAACAGGTGAATAAACTTTTCCTTCCGTTGGTTCGATAGCAAATCCATCACCCATCATTTTTTGACTGAATACTGGATCTGGTACTTCTGTAATTGATAATAGCTTCCCTGTAATAGGAGCACAAATTCCTTTTTTCGGTTCTTCAGTCTTTGAGTTTGAACTAAATAAATTTTTAATTGAGTCAAAAATTCCCATGGTGCACCTCCTAATATCTTTCATATCTATTATAGCGTTTTTTCTTCACAAATATAGATTTATTTTTAATTTTTCTTATTAAAAGCGCTAACAGGAGGTGATATAGGCGATAATTTTAATATTTTTTTCTTATTTATGTATAAATTCTTCAATTTATGACGTCTATTAGTCGTATGTTGTCCTAAATTTAACTTTATAAAACGCATTCATATTTTTCCAATCTAATCAAAAAAAGACCATTAGCGAACCTAATGATCTCTTTTTAATAACTTTTTCACAATCCACTCTAAATCATCCCTTGCTTGGCAGGATGGAAGTGCCGAAATCTCCTTTAAAGATTTTTTGGTATATTTTTGGGCCAACTCTAATGCCTGATCAATTCCGCCCAATTCATCTACACGTTCAATAATTTTTTGAACGTCCGCATCATCATAATGCCCCTTTGAAAGAAGTTCATTTAAATGTGCATCGTCTGTCTTTAACGCATAAATAAGTGGTAAGGTATAGTATCCCTGCTTGAGGTCATTTCCCAATGTCTTTCCAACCCGTGAAGTATCACCTTTATAATCTAAAATATCGTCAATGATTTGAAATGCATTTCCTAGATGTAATCCAATCTTTCCTAATTTCCGACATAATTTTTCGTCACATCCAGCTTCATAGGCCCCTATAGCAAGACTCGTCGCTAAAAGAGCCGATGTCTTTGCCCCTACGATTTTTAAATATTTCTTTACGGAGTCATGCGTCTTAAATCGACCATCAAATTGTTCAATTTCTCCCACACACACGCGTGAAACGGCCCGAGACAATTCCCTCATATGGTGGAGCTCATAGTTTTTTGCTAAAAGTTCAAAACATTTTGTAAAAATATAATCCCCCGTATAAACCGCATAGTCTTTTCCATATTTTTTTTGTGTTGTCAACGATCCCCTACGGTGAGTCGCATCATCGATAATGTCATCGTGAACAAGTGTCGCTAAATGCAACATCTCAACAACGGCTGCTAGTGGGTAAATAGATTTAAAAGATTTCGCCCCGAATCCGGCACCAATCAAGCATAAACCTGGTCGAACCCTTTTCCCTCCTGATTTAGCTAAATCTTGTAATATTTCATTCATCTTTTCCTGCTTGACCGTCATACTTTGTTCAATTACACCATTTACCTCAAAAAGATGATTCATCATCCTAGGATTATCTTGCCAAAACGAATTCATATGTTATCACCTACATTACTGAAATACTACCCCGGATTAATCCCCTAAAACTTAGTAATAGAAAAACATAGTCAATACCCCCGTATTAACTATGTTTTCCTAATCTCATCTATTCTAAATTAATCGACGTACAAATACCATTTTTTCAATAATGGGATTTTTGGTAACATTTTTCTAATCCATGGCCAAACATAATAATCTAAACCTAAGACCATTCCAGAGTTACCAATTAAAGCAAATCCACCTACAAGGTACCAAAGCATTTCGGTTGGTGCCATTCCAGAAGCCCAAATCATACATCCCATAGCGATAGTCGCAATAGCGGCAACTGGTGTAAATAAACCAATAATCAACATTCCACCGAAGATGATTTCACCGCAAATCATTCCACCTTGTACTAGACTAGCTAATTGAGTAAATTGTGTTCCATCAGGTGTATAGAAAAAGGCATCCATTGACCAATTCACCATATTTTCAACAAACCCTGGAACAGGTAATACCGTAATCCAATTCATAAAATCATGAATAGCATCTGCTAACATCGTAAAAATATCTCCACTATTTGAAACAACGTCACTCACCGTTTGCGAAACTGCTGCTGCCGCTGATGAGGCCCCTTCTGCAATTGCACCTGATGCTGCTGTTACTGTCTCTACTACTTCTGGTACAACTTGACTAACAGCCTCTGATGCACCACCGATTGTATCTGCCTTTGGAGGTGCGGGTAATAAAAAGACATTGTTAAAATCATGAACAATTTTTGGTAATTTAGTTAATCCTTGTTGTAACCACATAAAACCGATAAAAATACGGAGCGGGAATTTCCAGAATACTGGAGCTGAGTTTGATAACAAACCTCCCACCATCGAACGATTATTTTTTGTATGGAAAAATTCATGCATTAAATAAGACCAAATCTTATTGAATCCTAATACTTGAATAAAATAAATGATATTAATTAAATGTTTTGATGCCATTGCAAAAAATCCAGATAAATTAAACCACATTCCTGGCATTCCAACCTGTGCCACCCCATAACGTGATCCGATACAAACCATCGAACCATGGAACGTTGGTTTATATGTTTTATGAGTTCCACCATTAATATCTACTGCGATATTATGAGCAACAACTGGTGCTGAATGCTCCGCGTTTTCCACCATCTGAGGGACAGGGCGTTCTTCACCTTCTGGAATATAGAAAATATTATCTCCAACAACATAAACATCTTCGTAATCTTTCGCCTGTAAGTGCCCGTTTGTTACAATGCGTCCACGACCAGCCTTCTCAACTGATGCCTGATCAACAATATCAGACCCCTCAATACCTGCTGCCCAAATCACGGTATGCGTTTGAATAACTTTCTCACCTTTATTTAAAACCACTTTATCTTCATGAATCTCACTAACCGCTGAATTCATCACTAATTCATTTCCAAGTTTAATTAAACGCTTTTCCGCTTTTTTAATCAACTTATCTGGGTACATCGGTAAAACTTTCGGTGCAAAATCAACAATGTAAAGACTGACTTCATCACGATCAATATGGAATGAACGACATAACTCATCTTTCCATTCCCCTAATTCACCAGCCATTTCAACACCCGTAAATCCTGCTCCAACTGTTACAAATGTCAGTAACTCACGGCGCTTTTGCTTGTCTGCTGTCAATGCCGCTTGTCGGAACATATTTAAAATGTGCTCTCTTAAGTTTACAGCATCTGTGTATGACCAAAGTTGATGAGCATGTTCAGCCCCAGGAATTCCAAAGAATGTCGGCTTACATCCCGTCCCGATAACTAAATAATCATACTCGTATGACTGTTGGTCAGATACTAATACCTTTTGGTCAAAGTCAATTGTTTTAATCTCATCTAATACAACTTCAACGTTACGCCCAGCAAAAATACGCTTTAAATCCATACGAATTGATTCTTCATCAACACGACCTGCAGCAACTTCATGTAGCTCAGTTAACATCGTGTGATAAGATTGCTTATCAATTAACGTAATCTGCACATCTTTGTTCTTTTTAAATTTTTTTGCTAATTTCTTTGCAGTTAAAACGCCTGCATATCCTCCACCAAGAACGACTATTTTTTTCATGAAACTCCTCCTCAAATAACCCTACTTTTTCATGTCTTAAAACATAAAAAAAGCAACCTTCCCACAACCATTAATCATCATATACTTTTAATGCGTGGGAACGTCAATAAAACCACTAACATTACATTTAGTTCATTAATATTTTATCATATTTTTTCACATATTCAATCTTTTTTAAATTCCATCACTTTACCGAATTCGCCTCCTTTTACACCGTTTGTAACCGATATCATCTTTGGCAGATTAACCTATTCGACAATATAAGAAATATTTACTCATGGTAACTTCTATACAAAGTATGTTAAAATAGCAAAAAGTACAACTAATCTAAAGTATGAGGAGGGGTTTGATGAAATACAAAAAAGCGTCCATTTTTATGATCTCAATCCTTTGCTTACTAAGTGCTTGTAATGCAAATGAAGTTTCACAAGAAGAAGAAAAGACAGGTGACGCCGTAGAAGAGGTGATTCCTGTAAATGAAAATCAACATAAATTAAAAGATGGTCAATATTTTGCCGAAGTAGATACGCATACCTCTAATTGGAGAGAAATTGTTGATGTTGAAGTCGTTCACGGAAAAATAAAAAAGATTACTTTCAATGCCGTGAATCAGGAAGCAACCGATTATAAACGCAGTCAAAACGAACAAAAAGAATCTGAATCTGATAACAAAACAGATAACGGATGGGAAGAACAACTTCAATTATTAGAAGATTATCTCCTTAAAAATCAAGATTCTATCCTAACTTTAACCAAGGAAACGATTCAACCGATTGAGGGACTCACCATTGATCCCCTTCCATTTATTGAATTATTGCAACGTGCCTTAAAAACGGATCCCATTCAGACAGGTGCCTATCAGGATGGACGTTATTTTACCACAATTAATGACGAACAAAACAAAACTAAACACACGATTAACCTCTTGGTTCATCACGGATATATTATTGCTGCTCACTGGGATACAACCATTCCAAGTGATTTAAATCTAACAGAGGAAGAACAATCCTATGTCGATCAATGGAATGAACAGGCCAACTTACTTGAGCAACATTTAATCCAATTACAAGATCCAACACAAATTACCTTCAATGAAGAAAATAAAACAGCAGATATTTCAGGTGTAACCATCGAAGTACACCAGTTTATTGAGCTTGCAACAAAAGCATTGGCCGGTGGCCCTTTATTGGATTAAAAAAGGATAAGATTTCATTTTTTGAAATCTTATCCTTTTTTCTATCTCTAAAGGCGTATTCACTAGTTCGAACATTATACGACTTTTACCCTTTCTAACGAGAGATTTCCAAAGAGATATAAAAAATTTATCGCCATCACTTCATGGAATATGATATCCTATCTAAGAGTAACGATAAATTTTGCCCCTATCCTTAACAATCCATTCATTTTACCATTTTACTGAAGCTAGGGACTGTCCCTACTAGCGGTGGAGACATTGCCTCCTCTATAGTGGTGGATACGCGGATAGGGAGGATTGAACATTCGATTTATACGTATAACCAGCTAGTTTAAATCATACATAAATAAATTAAGAAGGGAGCTTTTTATGAAGTCTATTAAATACTATTTACTTGTTTTCCTACTCTTACTCGCAGGATGTACCCAACAAAAGAAAGAACAGTCGTTTGAACCCGTTTCTCAAAATAAATTTTTACTAGGAACGGTCGTTACAGTTACACTATACGATAATCCAAAAGACGAAATATTCGCCGAAATTTTTGAGAAAATTGAAAAAATTGAGCAAGAAATGACCATTAACAATGCTACGACAAGCGAAGTTATGGAAATTAACAAATACGCAGGATCAAAGGAAGTTAAAGTCTCAGAAGATACGTTTAATGTGATCAAAGCTGGTTTAAATTACTCTAGTCTTGCAAATGGAAAATTTGATATTACCGTAGGACCGTTAGTAAAGCTTTGGGAGATCGGATTTGACGATGCACACGTTCCGAATAATGATGAAATTTCTAATGCAGTAAAGCTGATTAACTATAAAGATATTGTATTAAATGAAGAAAATTTAACGGTAAAGCTCATTAATCCGGCCATGATGATTGACTTAGGCGGAATTGCAAAGGGCTATGCCGCCGACGTTGCCACAAAGGTTTTAGAAGACCACGGTAATAAGCACGCCATTATTAACCTTGGAGGAAATGTCTATGCCTATGGAGATAAGATCAACGACATGCCATGGAAAATAGGTATCCAAAATCCATTCTCACCTCGTGGAGAATATTTAGGAATCGCTAGTGTTAAAAATAAGGCGGTGGTCACATCAGGTACATATGAACGTTACTTCGAACAAGACGGAATAATTTATCACCATATCCTAGATCCACAAACAGGCTATCCCGTCTCAAACAATATTGTTTCCGTTACGATTATCGCGAATGACTCTATGATGGCCGATGCTTTATCAACAAGCGCCTTTGCACTTGGAGTCGAATCTGGACTAGCGTTAATCGAATCACTTGATAATGTTGAGGCGCTTTACATTACCGATGATTATAAAATTTATCCTTCTTCTGGATTTCTCAATTATTTCGAACTAACCGATGAAAACTTCACGCTAATGAACTAATCATAAAAATCTCCTAAGGAGATTTTTATTTTGTAATAAAATCCCATTAATTTGGGCGTCTGCCATCTCATTTTTCCATTCAAAAAATATACTATATTGTAATTGAATTACAAGATGGAAAGGAAGTTTTTTTAATGAATGGATATAATAGATGCGGTGGTTATAAAGCTCCTATGTGTGGGATGCCAGTAATACCACAACCAGTACCTGTAAAAATGGAGGCAACTTCTGTTGCAGAAGCGTGTGAAACAACTGTTGTTGCACAACCTGCACAACCAGTTTGCTGTCCAGTAATGCCACAACCAGTACCAGCTCCAATGCCTGCCCCTATGTGCGGACCTGTGCAATTTGAAAGTTGCTGTCGTGTAGTTGAACCAACTGTTTGCTGTACTCCTGAAGTTCATCATCATCACAGAGTAGAACATATTGTCCCTGTAGTTGTCCGTAATGTTCACCATCATCATAATCACCATGATTATGTTATCTGTAAACAAGAAGCAACTGAAGCTCATCAATACGATCACGGACTTCGTAACGAAGACTGGTGTTCTCTTGCAATGCAACAACAAAATCCATGTGGACCTAAAACTCCAATGTGCTAATGAATCATAAATAAAAAGAACGACTTTTTTAGTCGTTCTTTTTTTACTAAATAAGAGCGTAAAAAAAAAGGAGGGAAAAGCCTCCTTTTTTTATGAAATTAACTTAATTATTTTACTTCATGAATTTTCATTAAGTTAGTATTTCCTTCACCAGCTGGTAACCCTGCAGTTACAACTGCGATTTCACCTGCTTCTAATCCAGCGAAATCTTCTGCAACTTTAGCTGCTGTTTCTAATAATTCATCTGTATTTGATGTTTCAGCAACAACAACTGGTTGAACTCCCCAGTATAATGCTAAAGAAGCAGCTGTTTTTTCACATGAAGTTGCAGCAACAACTGGTGCAGATGGACGATATTTAGAGATTGCACGAGCAGTAGCTCCTGATTGTGTACAAGCGATAACCGCTTTAGCACCTAAATCTTCTACAGTATCAGCAACTGCTAATCCCATAGCTGAAGCTACGTTACGTGTAGATGAAGCAATTGCACGAGCGATAAGTTCTTGGTGATCTAAAGCTTGTTCAGTACGACGAGCGATACGAGCCATTGTTTCAACAGCTTCTAATGGATATTGCCCTGCAGCTGATTCTCCTGATAACATGATTGCATCTGATCCGTCGAAAATAGCATTAGCAACGTCTGATACTTCGGCACGTGTAGGACGTGGATTTTTTTGCATTGATTCTAACATTTGAGTTGCAGTAACAACAATTTTTCCTGCAGCATTACATTTAGCAATGATTTCTTTTTGGATTAATGGAACGTCTTCAGCAGGTACTTCTACCCCTAAATCCCCACGAGCAACCATGATTCCGTCAACAACTTCAAGGATTGAATCCATGTTGTCAACACCTTCTTGGTTTTCGATTTTAGCGATGATTTGAGTGTGAGTATTTCCGTGTTGTTTGAAGATTTCACGGATTGCTAATACGTCTTCAGCACGACGAACGAATGAAGCAGCTACATAATCAACTTCCATTTCGCATCCGAAAACAAGGTCAGCATGATCTTTTTCAGAAATGAATGGCATGTTTAATTTAGCACCTGGTACGTTGATTCCGCGACGGTCTTTAATGTATGCAGGGTTTTGAACTGTACATACGATTTCTTGGTTAGCTGTATCTAATTCATTAACAGTTAATGTTACATATCCGTCATCAACTAAGATTGTTCCACCAACTTCAACGTCATTGATTAAACCTGGGTAAGTAATTGAGAATTTTTCAGCTGTTCCTAATACTTCGTTCATAGCAACGCGTACAGTTTGTCCAGCTACTAAATCTACCCCACCGTTTTCAAATAAATGAGTACGGATTTCAGGACCTTTAGTATCTAATAATACAGCAACATGAGTTCCTTTTTCTTTATTGATTTCACGGATTAAGTCCATACGAGCTTTTTGCTCTGCATGATCACCGTGTGAGAAGTTACAACGAACACAGTTCATTCCTGCATCTACTAATTTTGATAACATTTCTTTTGATTCTGATTTAGGACCAATAGTACAAATCATTTTCGTATTTTTGAAAGTATGTTTCATATCCTAGTACGCTCCTTCGTAGAAATAAATTTAATAATATTACAACAATTATTATTTCATTTTATTATGATAATTGTTTTGCTAGACAATACATTGTTTCATCAAAAACGCGTGGTAAGTCAAGTGCTTCTAAAATATCGTAGTGCGCTAATTTGTTATCGCGAATACCAACACAACGACCACCTTGACCTTCGATTAATAAATCAACAGCGTAAGCTCCCATTCGGCTTGCTAAAACACGATCCGCTGCCGTTGGAGCACCACCACGTTGAGTATGTCCAAGAACAGTTGCGCGAGTTTCAACACCCGTACGTTTTTCGATTTCTTTAGCTAATTGGTGAGCATCTGTCATTAATTCAGCTAAAGTGACAATATAATGTTTCTTTTGACGTTTTTTTCCTTCCTCAATTTGAGCAACGATTTCGTCCATGTTAATTCCTTTTTCAGGCACGATTAACTCTTCGGCACCACTAGCAATGGCTCCCCAAACAGTTAAGTCACCGCAGTGACGTCCCATAATTTCAACAACGCTACAACGGGCATGAGATGCTGACGTATCACGTAAACGGTCAATTGCGTCAACAACTGTATTTAATGCCGTATCGAATCCGATTGTGAAATCACTACTTACGATGTCATTATCAATTGTTCCTGGTAAGGCAATACAATTAATTCCCATCTCAGTTAATTTTTTAGCTCCCATATAAGAACCGTCGCCACCGATAACAACTAATGCTTCAATTCCGTGTTTTTTCAATTGCTCTACACCAAGTTCACGAACTTCAATGTTTTTGAACTCAGGAAGACGTGCTGAACCTAAGAATGTTCCACCACGATTAATGATGCCACCAACATCACTATTCGTTAATTGTTTAATATCACCCTTAACTAATCCAGCATATCCATTGTAAATACCGAACACTTCAATATTGTTAGCAATACCTGCTCTTACAACGGCGCGAATGGCTGCATTCATACCTGGTGCATCTCCACCACTAGTAAGCACACCAATTCTTTTTACCATAGTGTTTCACCTCACACTAGAATTTTGTTCATCATCCATTCAATGAAGATTATTCCTCAAATATTATACCAGTTATTTCACAAATTATAAATCTTTTTCCCATCTCTTTTAATTATGAAATCGTTATTATTTTAATAAAGTTAAGATTTTTTTCATTATTTCGTTCACTAATTCGTCCCTGTACAGCGATAACTTTTCCTAAAAGTCTCTTATATTCACTCACGTAAACATCCGAAAAAATTGTCACCGTTAATGAGGTATTTTCATCTGTTATTTCCATAAAGGCCATCAATTTTCCATGACGATCCCTAATCTCTCGAAACTTTTCAACAAATCCAACAAAAGTAGCCTGAGTCTTTCTTATCGAAGAGATTTCGCTTGGATAATACCACCCGTTTTCTTTGGCAACCTTTTGCAATAAATGAATAGGGTGAGAGTTCAAGTAAAATCCAAGTAACTCCTTTTCACGTTTCATAAGGTCAATTTTACTAAAATCTTTCGAAATAATTTGCATTTGAAAATCGGGTTCAAATAACCCACCGTCATATTTAGAAAAATCGAGAATTGCCGTTAAATTGTGATGAAGCGTCGCGCGATTGTATCCAAACTCATCTAATGCCCCCGCGTCAATTAAACTTTCATATGCCCTTTGATTCATAAAAGTTCGCGTTCTAACCACAAAATCATACACTGATTTAAACGCGCCATTTTCACGAATAGAGACGAGTTGTTTGGCTAAATTTAATCCGATGTGTTTGATTGGAAGGAGGCTAAATCTAATACATTTATTTTCAATTTGATACGTGAGTCCACTTCTATTTACTGACGGGGGCAAAATAGTTAAATCTAATTGCTTGGCTTCACGAATATAAATCGCTGTGTGGTGCTCACTTCCAATCACATTTGTTAAAGCGACGCTCATAAAGTAAGCAGGATAATGTGCCTTTAAGTACGCCATTTGATAAGCGATTAAACTATAGGCAACTGCATGGCTACGGTTAAAGCCATAATTTGCAAATTTTAGAATAAGTGAATATAACTTCTTAGCCATTTCAGGTGAGTGTCCCCTTTGAGTGGCCCTTAAAATAAATTGTCTCTCCTCTTTTTCTAAAATCTCTTTATTTTTTTTAGAAACCGCACGACGCAATACATCAGCCTCTCCTAATGTATACCCTGAAACGACGTGAGCGATTTGCATAATTTGTTCTTGATATACAATAATTCCATACGTATCCCGTAAAATTTCTTCCAGGATAGGATCTAAATACTCAATCCGTGCCTCCTTGTGCTTTCTCGCCGCAAACAGAGGAATATTCTCCATCGGACCCGGTCTGAATAAGGCATTACAAGCGATAATATCCTCTAAGCAATTAGGACGTACTTTTTTAAGAACTTGACGCATCCCCTCTGACTCTAATTGAAAAATTCCGGTTGTCTGACCAAGTGTAATCATTTTATACGTTTGTGAATCATTTAAATCCAATGAGGCTAAGTCAAACTGAAAATCAGATTCCTTTCTAATAAGCGTCATCATCTGCTGTAACATATTAAGATTCTTCAACCCTAAAAAGTCCATTTTAAGTAGTCCAATCGCCTCTAAATCCTCAGCCTCGTATTGAGAAACGTAAATTCCTGTTGGTCCCTCCATGATAGCGGTGTGTCTAGTTAAATCCTGATCATGGATAATGACTCCCGCAGCATGAATTGAAGTATGGCGAGGTAATCCCTCGATTTTCATCGCCTCTTGATAAATCATTTCAAGTTTAGGGTATTTTAAGAAAAATTCCTTTAACGGTTGACTTTGCTCATACGTTTCCCTAAGCGTCTGCCCCGAGGAAATGTAGGTAGCTACCTTGTTAATCAATTCAGTTTGTACATCATGGATGCGGGCCAAATCACGCCACGCCGACCGTGACTGAAACGTTCCAAACGTTGCAATTTGAACCACGCATCTTGCTCCGTACTTTTGTTGAACATATTGAATAACTTCATCACGCCGATTATCTTGAAAATCAATATCAATATCGGGCATCGTAATACGTTCAGGGTTTAAAAACCTTTCGAACAACAACTTATATTTAATCGGATCAACATTTGTAATTCCCAAAACATAGGAAACAAGCGACCCCGCAGCTGATCCCCTTCCGGGCCCAACCAAGATTTGATTCATCTTGGCATACCTAATAAAATCCCAAACAATTAAAAAGTAGTCGCAAAATCCCATCTTTCTAATGGTTTCTAACTCATACCTCAATCGATTTTTATGAATTTCTGACACCGATGTTCCGTATCGTTTAAGCAACCCTTTATAGCATAGCGCCTCTAAATAAGTGGCTGCTGTCGTTCCCTCGGGTGTTTTAAACGTTGGCAATAAGGACTGATGGAGCAATATTTCAACCTCACATGCGTTAGCAATCTCTTCTGTATGATCAATCGCCTCTTCGTGATCGACGAATAATTGACGCATCTGTTCCTCCGTCTTAAAGTAACGCTCCACATCACTAATCTGCATTTGCTCCACCGATTGATTCGCCTTAATAGCCCGTAGTAAAGTTAACGTTTTAGCATCTTCTTGATTCAAATAACGCACATCATTAACAGCAACCATCTTTAGCTGCTTCTCCTTGGCGAAAGAGATTAAGCGGCACGAACAATCATACGTCTCTTGGTTAACACGTAACAATCCGATATAAAGATGATTGAACGGTTTAAGATAGCGTTGATAGTACTGATTAAGATTTTCCCATTGATGATCCATCACCATAGAAACAAATACCCCTGTTTCCCCATTCGTAATCGTGATTAAATGATTCGAATAAGGCAATAGTTCTTCAAATTCTATCCCCTCGTCGTTCAAAGCGTATAAAGAAGCTAACGACAGGAGCGCCTCATAACCGGTCTGATTTTTAGCAAGAAATGTCCATTCCTCCGTTCCCATTTCGAGTTTTACTTTAACAGTTAATCCAATTAATGGTTTAATGTTGTTCACTCGACATTCCTGGTAAAACTTAATCGCACTGTGCATGCTACCGTCTTCAGTCAGAGCGAGTGTTTTCAACCCCTGTCTCGTTGCAAGATGGACATAGTCTTTTATCGTTATCGAGCTATTTAACAAAGAATAGGCTGATCGCACCTGTAAATGCGTAAATGCCATTCGAACCTCACCCTTTCCTAAAATAAAACATTTGTTCGTTTTTTATCTTAACACAAAAGAAGACTACTGACAATTGTCTATAGTCTTCCCTGAATTTTCTTTTTTATAACCACTCATAGAGGCTAAACTTCTAATTTATATTTCAAGCAAACTTCCCCTAATTCATCAAGTAATCCCTGACAATCTTCCCATTTACTTAGCATTGCTCCAGATGCCTTAGGATGTCCTCCACCATCAAATTTAGCAGCGACTTCATTAATAATAGGTCCATTCGATCGAATATTTGCACGAATTCGTCCATCCTCATTTTCAAATAAACATACCCAAACTAAGATTCCCTCAATATTAGCAAGCGTATTAACAAGCGCCGATCGTGTCCCAGTTGTTAAATGATAAGACTTTTGGATATCTAGCGGCATTTTAAAGAAGGCAACTCCCGCTTCACTGACCTCAAATTGACTTAAAACATATCCTTGTGCCTGAACAATATTTAATGAACGGCGATATAAATTCTCGTGAATTTTATTTCGATTAATCTCGCAAGAATATAGAAGTTGTGCCGCACTTAATGTATCTATCGTTGTATTATCGTATAAAAAGCGACCGCTATCCGCAATAATCCCCGTATATAAGCATGAGGCAGCCTCTTGTGATAACTGCAAGTGATACGCTTCTCGATTGGCCTGATATAAATTAACAACGATTTCCGAAGTAGAAGAGGCGGCTGTATCTGTATAGTTAATATCGGCGTACTCTTCAACAACTGGATGGTGATCCAATTTAATTAACTTAGCTCCTAATTTATAGCGAGAATCATCAATTCGAGCAGAATTTGCAGTATCCATAATCAATACGAGTGCCCCCTCATAATCCTCATCACATACTTCATCCATTTGCCCCATCCATGCAAGGGAAGGTTCATTAAACCCTACTGTTTTAACTACTTTATCTTTATAATTGCAACGAATTAATTCAGCTAGACCAAGCTGTGAACCTAGGGCGTCTGGGTCAGGGCTCACATGACGATGGATAATAATCTTATCAAATTCAAAAATATGGCTCCAAATTTCTTTTAACATAATTTCACCTCTATTTTAACATGACTAAATTATAACACAATCTATCCAACGATGGACTTTTTATACCCTATTAAAAAATGAGATTCGTCACCGAATCTCATTTTCCTTATTTTACAAATGCATAGGTATCTTCAGCAATCATTAATTCCTCGTTAGTCGGAATCGCAAACACCTTAATCTGAGAATCCGGCGTTGAAATAAGCTGCTCTTCTCCCATTACCTGATTAGCTTCGTCGTCTAATTGAATACCTAAAACTCCTAAGCGATCAACGATTGCCTTACGAACCGGTGTTGAATTTTCACCGATTCCCGCTGTAAAGACTAAGGCGTCGACTCCACCTAAGTAAATGTAGTAAGCACCAATATAATCACAAATACGTTTAACGTATAAATTAAAGGCCGTCATCGCACGCTCATCTTTTTGTGCAACCAGTTTCAAAATATCACGCATATCCGATGACTCTCCTGAAACACCGTATAAACCTGACTCTTTATTTAACGCATTAACCGCTTGATCAACCGTTAAGTTTTCTTTTGCCATTACAAAAGGTAAAACAGCTGGGTCAATATCCCCTGAGCGTGTTCCCATCATAATTCCCGCTAAAGGAGTGAATCCCATTGAGGTATCAACTGAGTGCCCCCCCTTAATAGCGGTTAAAGATCCTCCATTCCCTAAATGAATCGTAATCATTTTAGTTTCTTCTAACGGCTTATTCATTAATTTAGCGCATTGTTTAGCAACATATTGATGTGAAGTCCCATGGAATCCGTATTTACGCACACCATATTTTTTATACCAATCATATTTTACCGGATATAAATAAGCATCTTCTGCCATCGTCTGATGGAAGGCTGTGTCGAAAACAGCAACAGGAACAGCATGAGGTAATTCTTTCATAAATGCTTTAATTCCTAAAACATGAGCAGGGTTATGAAGTGGCGCTAATTCTGATAAAGCATCAATTTCAGCTAACACCTCATCCGTAATGACCACTGATCGATCAAATTTTTCTCCCCCATGAACAACGCGATGACCGACTCCGCTAATTTCATCATAGTTTTTAACAATTTTTAAATCAAGTAAAGCTTCTAATAATAAATGAACTGCCACACTATGATCTTTAATAGGTAAAACTTTTTCAATTTTTTGATCTTCAAATTTAATATTAAATACTCCATCATTAAATCCGATACGTTCAACTAATCCTTTAGTAATGACAGTTTGGGCTGGCATTTCTAACAATTGAAACTTCAATGATGAGCTTCCTGCATTAACAGATAAAATTTTAGTCATATAGGTATCCTCCATCTTATTTATTCATTTTCATCCAATTTTCAATACGAATTAACGTCTGATTGAACGCGTGTGGATCATTAAAACTTGGCAGTTGCGCGACAAGTACCTCGTTAACTGGGCGAACATGTTCCCCATGTTTTTGAATAATAAATAGGCTCTTTCCAACCTCGTCTTTTTTAAACAGCGACATTGGTAATTGTAATAAAGCCTGAATTGTCGCATTTTCCTTAAGTAATTGGTGAAAATCCTGCGAATGTGACTGACTAAACAAATCATTTGGAATCACATAAAAACCATATCCTCCAGGCTTTAAGTAATTTAAATGATTCTCGATTAGTAAATAAGGAAGATAATCCACTCCTTGAGAACTCAACGTTAAATCTAAATTAACTAACTCTTCCTTAGCGAGATGCCCCTCCGGTAAATCACCTATAATTAAATCCAATGGATTCACCAATAATGGTTTTAACGAGCTTTGCTGATAAAACTGAACCTCGTATTCCTGCATATCAGAAAGTGTACACGCAATCTTTAATAAATCACTATCTACATCAACTCCATAAACCATCTGAGGCTCTGCCCCCAAATGATTTAAAACAGCTGTCAGCAAATTCGCCGTACCGACTGTCAAGTCCCCCATATAGGCCTGTTTAATATCCCCCATAAACTTAGAAATTAAATAGCCCAGTATCATTGCAATAGAGTCTGGTGTCATCACCGCATTTGTGACTCTTTCGGACTTAAGCCCCTTTAAAATTGCCAACTGTAATGCCTTTCTAATTTCCTCTTGCGTAAACTCTAACCCCTCTAACTTCGCATAATGCGATTTTAAAATCTCTTTCGACTCTTCATTAAGAGATAAATTAATCTCTTGTGACATGATATTTTGACAACTTTCACACATCGCATGTAAATAATTCATCTTTAACTCTGAGCTAATGATCATCGAGGTTTCATCTACGAGATCAAATAGTTGTTCAATTACTTCGGGTCTAAGCACTAAAAATCACCTCTTCATGATATACAAATTGATTTTACTACAACTTTAAACCGTTGTCACGGCTTTAGCCAAAAAATGTTATAACGTTTAAGTAAAAGAGATAACGCTTTCTACATGACACATAAATCCAATTTATAAGCTCTCCTGTTCCACGTCTATCTTACCAAAAATTTCATAAGTAACCCCTCCTTAACTTCCAAGGTTATCTTTTAATTCGAAGGACATCGACGCTAAGAAAAACTAGTACCTTTTGATCATGCAAAAATATGAGTTAGGAGACATCGAATGGAAGCACTTCTTACTAGGAGTATGCAAGTTAAAACATCTACCTCTTAAGCTAAACTTTTCTATTTAAAATAAAAGAACCTATAGGCCCACACTTTTTTTAAGTGTCTCTCTTATAGGTTCTCATTCAGCCAAAGTCGACGAATGTTTAATCATTTCGCAACAGTCTCATTTTTTTCTGCCGCTTTAGATCCCGATTTATCAAATTCATTCACGATATTATTTATAAACTTAGGGGCTTGATCCAATAATCGCTCATAAAGTGACGTACGTTCCTCAACGTGTTTTAACTCAACCCCAGATTCATTGACGATTAAAAAGGCAATGGGTGTAATCGAAACTCCACCACCACTTCCGCCCCCAAATGGAGAACCATCGGTTGTTGATTTGCGCTCAGTTTCAAATTCGCTACCTCCCGCTCCAAATCCAAAACTTACTTTAGAAACAGGAATAATCGTGTCCCCGTGATCTGTTTTTAAAGGATTTCCAACAATGGTATCGACATCAACCATTTTCTTCAAGCTTTCCATTGAAATTTTCATTAAATTATGTATTGGATGTTCTGCCATAAAATTATTCCTCCTCAATTTTTAGCATCCGTTTAATTGTTAATAATTCTTTAAAGGATAACAAAAGAACAAGTATAATATCGACGATTCGAAACGAGAGTATACATGAAAGGCTAATAAAAAGTGAATTCCCCTTAAATTTACTTTTTACATCAAAGTGATAGTGATCCACTTTCTTAACGTATCTTTCAATAAAGGCATAAAAATTGGCTTGAAATGTCCACAATGCTCCGATGATGCACCCGGTGGTCATGGCATCGTCTAAACTGAAATCAATCATCGACTCTAAGCGATGAATTCTAATTCTATTCGTTAGACGAATAAGAACTTTTCGAGAGAGTTTAAAAATCGTCTTGCCCCGTCTAATCATAGATTTTATCGCTCTCATATCTAATTTGCGTGTCACCTTTTTTTGTTTAATCTTAACTGCCCTTGTCTTTTTCCGACGCTTCTTCCTAGTGCCCCCCATCTCCTTCTTCGGCATCGATGGAGATGGATCAACAATCGGCTCTTTTTTAACTTTAACTGTTTCCTTAAATTCAACCCGGGTCAACTCTTGTTTTGTTTCCTCTTGAACCCTCGCAAACTGGGATTCTACCTTCTCCTTCGTAGAATCCTTTAAAAAATCAGTCATCTCTAAGCGATACTTCAGCCAAAGATAGCGTAACTCAACCCACCCATCCTGCTGATTTAAAAACAATTCAACTTTAATTTTTATAAATGACAAAATAATAATGAGTCCTAATAAGACAAGTAAAAAATAACCGATAAACCGCATGACGTAATCCCCTTAATTTTTTATTTTTCCATAGTATGGATGAAATACCTTTCTTTTATACTTCTAGATGATCTTCTCAAATAAAAAAACATTAGCTCATTTAGCTAACGTTTTTTGTTTTGCTATTCAATAAAATTAATATGATACTCTTTAAACCAAAGATGGAATTGATATAAATAAGCAATCAACTGTGGCTGTGTCATTAACTGTCCGAACCATGGACGTGTAATAATCTCATCACTCGTATTGGCAAGAGCCCATAGTTTTTCCTCATCAAAAATCTCATGTAAAATTGAATCTGGATCATTCAATGCCTCTCTTAATAGCGCTTGGATTAACTCTGTATAATGCGGATTATGGGTTTTAGGATATGGATTTTTTTTACGATACAACACTTCATCCGGCAATACTCCCTCTAAAGCTTTACGTAATAATCCTTTTTCCATTCCACCATGAAATTTCATTTCCCATGGAATATTATATAGATACTCCATTAGACGATGGTCGGCAAATGGAACCCTAACTTCAAGACTCGCTCCCATGCTCATTCGATCTTTGCGATCTAGTAAGGTTGTCATAAACCATTTCGTATTTAAATACGTCAACTGACGTTTTTCATTATTTAATACACTATCTCCTTCTAAAATAGGGGCACTCGCAATCGATTCATTAAATCGTTTCGTTGCATAGCCAACAAGATCTAACTTCTCTTGCCATTCCGGTTTTAAAAGTGTATTACGAATCGCTAAATCACGAAGCCATGGAAACATTCCATTCATCGGTTCACGGTAAAACCAAGGATATCCCCCAAAAATTTCATCGGCGCATTCTCCTGATAAACTCACGGTATAATCCTCTTTAATTTTTTTACAAAACCAGTAAAGCGATGAATCGACATCTGCCATCCCCGGCATATCTCTAAAATAAACAGCATCCTTTAAGGCATCAGCCAAATCCTGATTACTAATGACGCAATAATGATGATGGGTTTGATTTAAATCCGAGATGAGTTTAATAAAATCATTATCTTGAGAGACCGTAAAAGCGGTTTTTTTAAAGTATTTCACGTTATCTTCATAATCAATAGAGAACGTATGTAAATTTTTAATTTCCTGGGCAGCGATAGCTGTAATGGCGGATGAGTCCACCCCTCCTGATAAAAACGTACATAATGGAACATCTGAAACGAGTTGTCGTTTAATAGCATCTAACAAAATATCCCTTGTTTTAGCGACAGTCGTCTCGAAATCATCGACATGTTCAGACGCCGTTAATTCCCAGTACTGCTCTTCCTTTTTACTTCCACTTGAGACGTTCATATAATGTCCTGGCTTCAACTCTTTGATTCCCTTATATAGTCCGTGACCCGGTGTATGAGACGGCCCAACCCCTAACAACTCTCTAAATCCTTCTAGCGTAATTTCATTTTTTTTCGTATACTGTAAAATCTGTTTTTGTTCCGAAGCAAAAATAATTCCATCTGGTAATTCATAATAATACAGCGGTTTAACACCGGCACGATCTCTCGCTACGAACAATCGCTGTTCCTTACTGTCCCAAACTGCAAATGCATAAATTCCGTTTAATTTCTCAACAACTCGCTCTTGAAAGCAAACGTAAGCTTTTAAAAGTACCTCCGTATCCGAATGTCCTTTAAACGTATATCCCGCTTTCAATAACTCCTGACGAATTTCTTCCGTATTATAGAGCTCACCATTATAAACCATTGTATATTGGTGAAAAGACATCGGTTGTTTTCCTTGTTCAATATCAACCACTGATAACCGGCGGTGACCTAAGAAAACATGTTGATCATAAAAGGTTCCCCCTTCGTCAGGTCCCCGATGTAAAACAGCCTGTACACAACTCATATCATAAGGTGTCCTCACCTCATTCAAATGATAATTTACAACCCCAAAAATTCCACACATATCACCATCTCCTTACCTATTCCCTTATGGGGTTAAATGGAAAAAACATTGTACGACATATTCTATGCGAAAGACTCCATATTGAAACATGTTTTTTCTTCTGCTAAAATATTTTTATCAAAAATGCAAAAAATCGACTTCAGGAGAAGTGTCTTATAGGACACCATGCTCCCCCACTTAAGCGATTTAGACGCATATAACCTATTATTTACCCCAAGCGGAGGCGACTAAAATGAAAACTCTACTGATTAAACTCATTCGATTTTATCAAAAATACATTTCCGTTCAAACAGGACCTAACTGCCGCTTTATTCCGACCTGTTCGCAATATGCTATCGAGGCTATCGAATCTCATGGGGCGTTAAAAGGAGGATGGCTAGCAATCCGAAGAATTTTAAGGTGTAACCCCTTTGGAAAAATGGGATATGATCCTGTTCCACAGAAAAAAAAGAAAAAATAATAAAAATTCTTAAAATAATTGGCGTTAATTAAGTGATAATGCGTAAAATATAATAGATTTAAAAGGTATTATTTTGTATAGGGGGATTTCAGATTATGGAACTCATTTCTTTTTTAGAATATATTGGCGTGTTTGTGTTCGCCGCTTCTGGGGCAATCTGTGCCATCGAAAATAGGATGGATTTCTTCGGAATATTAACCTTAGCCGCTGTAACAGCAATGGGCGGTGGTGTCATTCGTGATGTTGTAACGAATATCGGAATTCCTGCATTATTTTCAGACTATATATCAATAGGAATTATCCTTCTTTCAACCACGTTGACTATTATCTTTCGTGGTAAAATAAAATGGAAAACTTCATTTCTTCTTTTAGATGCGATTGGTTTAGCCGTTTTTACCGTTGCTGCGGGCATGAAAGCCATTGAACTACATTATAACTTCTTAACCTTTATCTTTGTTTCCCTTATCACAGCAATAGGGGGTGGCGTCGTTCGTGACATTCTTTCTAAAAGAGTCCCAATTATTTTAAAAAGAGAAATATATGCGGTTGCCTCCCTCATTGGATCTACTGTGTTTTGGATAATAAGTCCTTGGATTGGTATTTATCTGAGCTCCTATCTCTGCCTTACTCTTATCTTTATGATCCGTATTTTTACTTACTATTATCATATTCACTTGCCGTATATTGAAAACGGAAAAATCATCTTTTACTTTAATCAAAAAAAATCCGATGATTGATTCATCGGGTTTTTATTTGCTCTCTTTTTAAAAAAAGGTATAATAGTTTTATCTTTAAGAAATGTTGTGGTGATAAATTTGAATTTAATGACAATTGAAAATATAAGCAAAAGTTACTCAGTAAAAACGTTACTTAAAAACATCTCATTTGGGATTAGTGAAGGCGAGAAAATAGGGATTATTGGGGTTAATGGAACCGGAAAATCAACGCTTCTTAAAATTATTGCGGGTGTCGAGACCCCTGAAACAGGGAAAATTACCAAGGGAAATCGGGTACGAGTAGAATATTTATCACAAAATCCAAACTTTGACGAAGAGGCATCCGTTTTAGAGCAAGTATTCAAGGGAAATTCTAAGGAAATGCAACTTTTACGAGAATATCAAGAGATCCTTGAAACTTTGCAAACTCATTACGATGATAAAATAAATGAAAGACTTTTAAAAGTTCAGGATCAAATTGACCGTTTAAACCTATGGGATTTAGAAAGTGAAGCGAAATCCGTATTAACAAAATTAGGCATTATTAATTTTTCCCAAAAAGTAAAGGAATTATCGGGGGGACAAAAAAAGCGAGTTGCACTCGCATCGGCACTCATTACCCCATGTGAGCTATTGATTTTAGATGAGCCTACCAATCACCTGGATAACGAAACAATATCTAAATTAGAAGATCATTTAAATAGTCGTAAAGGGGCCCTTCTTATGATCACGCACGACCGTTATTTTCTTGATCGGGTTACCAATCGTATTATTGAGCTTGATCACGGAAACCTCTATAGCTATGATGGGAACTATTCTCTATTTCTTGAAAAGAAGATGGAACGTCTTCAACTTGAAGCGGCGATGGAAGATAAGCGACAAAATTTACTTCGAAAAGAGTTAGCCTGGGTTAGACGGGGAGCCCAAGCCCGTTCCACAAAACAAAAAGCACGATTACAGCGTTTTGATGAACTAAAAAATAAAGAGAAACCTACCAATCAAGAAAGCATTGATATTTCAGTCGCATCTACACGATTAGGTCGAAAAATAATGGAATTCAATCATCTCCATAAATCTTTTGATGGCCGTTGTCTGATTGAAGATCTCGATTACACATTAGCAAGAACAGACCGTATCGGAATTGTTGGACCAAATGGAATCGGTAAATCAACACTTATTAACCTTATTCGCGGAAAAATAGCTCCGGATAGTGGAAGCATCGAAATCGGAGAAACAGTTAAAATTGGTTGTTTCGCCCAAGAGAGTGAGGAAATGAACCCTAACCTCCGAGCGATTGATTATATTAAAGAAAAACGTGAATACATTGAAACAGCTGATGGAACACGTATTACCGCTTCACAGATGTGCGAACGATTCCTCTTCGATGGGCACCTCCAATATTCTCAAATTGGAACTCTATCTGGGGGCGAAAGACGTCGTCTCTACCTACTCCGTATTCTAATGGATGCTCCTAACGTACTCCTCCTTGATGAACCTACCAATGATCTTGATATCGATACTTTACGTCGTCTTGAAGATTATCTTGATGATTTTAACGGAATTGTCATAACCGTTTCCCATGACCGTTACTTCCTCGACCGAGTTTGTAATAAAATATTTGCTTATGAAGGCGAGGGGAAAATTACCATCTATACTGGAAATTATAGTGACTACCTTGTCTTCAAAGAAGCAAATCCCTCAAAAAACGAAATCACGAGTGAGAACAAAAATAAGGAAGCAAGTAAATCTAAGCCACGTCGTGAAAAAAAATTAAAATTTACATTCCAAGAACAAAAGGAGTTTGAAACCATTGATGATGAAATTGCTACATTAGAGGAAAAGATAGAGCAATTTAATCAGGAATTAATCAAACATGCCACTGATTATGTGAAACTTCAGGATATTATGGCACAAAAAGAAATAATAGAGGAAGAATTAGCCCATAAATATGAGCGATGGGAATACTTAAATCAATTAGCTGAAGAAATTGAAAATAAAAGTAAGTAAACAAACGAATACCCAATAAAGTACCTTCATCGTAGACAAAAAAATAAAGCGGAACGGTCAATCATGATAGAACCGCTTTATCGTCTATGAGAGAGGTACTTTTTCTTATACTCACCCCCCGTTTGCCCCATTCCAAACCATTAAAACGTCAAAGAATTAAAATTTATTTAAAGGAAGGGGAAAAAGGAAACTACTAATTCTAATGGTTTTGGGCCCCAACATCTTAAATCCATCTATCGAAATTTAATTCATTGAAAAAATGCCTTAGATTCGACTCAATCAAAGCCCACAACTGCTGTTTAAAAAATGGCTCTTCAAGAAGCTTCACAGGGTCAAAGGCTTGTATTAAAAATTCATCACCCTTCCAACATCACATTCCTTCATTCGTTCAACGCAAATGTAAAGAGAGATTTACACCTATCCCGCCATCTCGTACAAGACGTATAAAAAAATACAGTATGAAATCTACACATAACTAGATTCATACCGTATTTTTTTATTTATGACGAATTGTCAATACAAATGCGACAGTTTCTCATGAAATAGCTCGAATGAAGTTTTCCAACCTAAGCATTTTCGTGGTCGATGATTAATGAGGAGGAGGGCTTCATCAATCTCTTTCTCACTAACTCGTGCTAAGTCCGTCTTCTTCGGAAAGAATTCTCGAAGAAGACCATTGGCATTTTCATTACTTCCTCTTTGCCAAGAGGAATAGGCGTCAGCGAAGTAAACAGGAACCTTTAAATCTGCTTCTACTTTGGAATAACAAGCAAACTCTTTTCCTCGATCAACGGTATAAGTTTTAAAGGTGTCTTTAGGAAAATGTTCATATAACTCACTAATCGCTCGGTACATTTCAGATGCTGAGCGATTTTCGATTTTAACGGTGACATAAAATCGTGTTTGACGTTCAATAAATGTAGCTAAACATCCTTTACTTTTACCACGGCTTGAAACAACTGTATCAAGTTCCCAATGACCAAATGCCTGACGTTTTTTTACCTCTTTCGGACGTTGATGAATTGATGTCCCAATGTTAAATCGTCCGCGTGTTTCTCGTGGTTTTCGGCGTTTTCCCTTTTGCCTTAAACAGCTTAAATCCCCTAACAAAATCGTTCCGTCATAAATCCAACGATAAATAGTTTTGAATGAAATAACACCCTTTAAAACCGTATTAGAAATTTGTTCAGGCGACCAGGTTAACTTTAAATAATGTTGGATGGTTTGAATAACTTCTTCAGATTTGGTCTCTGGACGATGACAAACTAAGCGACGTTGCTCGGCTAATTCATCTGCTAGCTCTGCTTGATACGTCTTTTGAGTATTTCGTTTTAGTTCACGAGCAATGGTTGAATGATGACGATTTAATTGCCCCGCAATTTGTCTCGTTGAATAACCCATTTTTGAAAGAACTTCTATACGTGTACGCTCAAATGTGTTAAGATGTTTATAACTCATAAATAGATCTCCTTGTTAAGAATTTGGTGTGGTAACTTCATTCTATAACAAAGAATTCTATTTATGAGCTTTTTTTATTTGTCGTACTTAATATTACAATCTGTCTTATATAAATGAATTCCTTAAAAGTTGTGAACTCATCGCTCATTTAGAGCCTTATA